>NZ_CP172573.1:2165000-2469472 GCF_045999815.1 Butyrivibrio sp. NATIVEDY162 | reverse complement strand
CAAAGAAGATTCCGATTTTCGATTTCGAAGTTCCTACATCTCTTCCCGGAGTTGATCCTACTATCCTTGATCCTCGTGATACATATGCAGATGCTTCTGAGTGGGAAGCTAAGGCAAAGGATCTTGCTGAGAGATTCACAAAGAACTTCAAGAAATATGAAGGTAACGATGCTGGTAAAGCTCTCGTAGCTGCTGGCCCTAAGCTTTGATAATTTCTGTATAAATAAATCGAAAGGCTGTCACAATTGACAGCCTTTCTTTATGCATAAATATTATGTAGTTTGTTTTCTAATCATCTATAAAACTAGTTATCAGTTTCAGATATGTCTATCTGCTTTACTCTTACTTTTGCTTTGTGAAGCCCTATTGTCTCCATTGCAGAGCAATACTTATCAGCGAGTGTAACCACCCATGCCTCTCTACAAAGCGGTGGAATTATCGTTAATGGCCACATATGCTTCTTTATAATATCCTTTTCGCGCTCTGTCAGTACAAAGTCCCTACATGCATTTTTAAGGGCTGTTCCTGGGTGATAAAAACCATGTAGCTTAGGATGTATGTTTCCCTTTTCTTTACCATCTATATGCCAATCATAGAGAAAATAGTCATGTAATAATGCCCCACGCACCAGATCACGTTCTACGCATTTAGCATGTAGAAATCTGTTTATTCTAATAGCTCTTTCAGCCACATTTATACTATGTTCATATACAGACATGTCACCATGCTGAATGAAGCTATGTGATTTTATAAATGAATGAGATAAAAGAATTTCCTGTCCATGTTTCCTTAGAATCTCGTGGATCTTCTTATGTCTCTCTAATCTTTCTTCTTTTGTCATGATAAAATACCGCCTTATTGCTAAATCCAAGATTCATTTTAAAATCTTATAATGAAATTATCAATAAATATTTAGTTAAATAGTGCCTCTGTTGAAATAAATTATCATTTAAAATGCATGGAAAACTTCTATATTGAAAAATATATAAAGAATTAATAAAAAAGATGCCTAGACTCGGAATCGAACCAAGGACACGAGGATTTTCAGTCCTCTGCTCTACCAACTGAGCTATCTAGGCAAATTTGAGTAGCGGGGACAGGATTTGAACCTATGACCTTCGGGTTATGAGCCCGACGAGCTTCCAGACTGCTCCACCCCGCGATATTAAGTTGAATGGATGGCGGTGGATTCGAACCACCGAAGCAATTTGCAGCAGATTTACAGTCTGTCCCCTTTGGCCACTCGGGAAGCCATCCATATAAGAGCCGATGAGCGGACTCGAACCGTTAACCTGCTGATTACAAATCAGCTGCTCTGCCAATTGAGCCACATCGGCTTATTTCTGAGAACATCATCTCAGAAATAGTGGGGCCTACAGGGCTCGAACCTGTGACCCTCTGCTTGTAAGGCAGATGCTCTCCCAGCTGAGCTAAGACCCCATTTTCTTAAAAACCAAATATTAGATTGTGAACGACCCGAAGGGGGTTCGAACCCCTGACCTCCGCCGTGACAGGGCGGCGCTCTAACCAGCTGAGCCACCGGGCCAGATCTTCGTCTGTACCTTCAAAACCGAACACTAAAGATTTTACAACATCTTATTCAGGAAGTCAACATATTTTTTTGTTCTATATCCATATTGGACAAGCCCTCGACCTATTAGTACACATCAGCTGAACACGTTACCGTGCTTACACCTTGTGCCTATCTACCTCATAGTCTCTAAGGGGTCTTACTGCTAAAAGCAGGGATATCTCATCTTGAGGGGGGCTTCACGCTTAGATGCCTTCAGCGTTTATCCCTTCCGGACTTGGCTACCCAGCCTTATGCATCTGGCGATGCAGCTGATACACCAGCGGTCCGTCCATCCCGGTCCTCTCGTACTAAGGACAGCTCCTCTCAGATATCCTACGCCCGCGCCGGATAGGGACCGAACTGTCTCACGACGTTCTGAACCCAGCTCGCGTACCGCTTTAATGGGCGAACAGCCCAACCCTTGGGACCTGCTACAGCCCCAGGATGCGATGAGCCGACATCGAGGTGCCAAACCACTCCGTCGATGTGAACTCTTGGGAGTGATAAGCCTGTTATCCCCAGGGTAGCTTTTATCCGTTGAGCGATGGCAATCCCACTTTCATGCCACCGGATCACTAAGTCCTACTTTCGTATCTGTTCCACCCGTCGGTGTCACAGTCAGGCTCCCTTCTGCCTTTGCACTCTTCGAATGGTTTCCGTCCATTCTGAAGGAACCTTTGAGCGCCTCCGATACCCTTTCGGAGGCGACCGCCCCAGTCAAACTCCCCGGCAGACATTGTCCCCGGACCGGTTTCACGGTCCTTGGTTAGAAACCCAGTACTATAAGGGTGGTATCCCAACAGCGACTCCGCTGCAACTGACGTCACAGCCTCTCAGTCTCCCACCTATCCTGTACATACAGTACCGAATCCCAGTATCAACCTGGAGTAAAGCTCCATGGGGTCTTTCCGTCCTGGCGCGGGTAACCAGCATCTTCACTGGTACTTCAATTTCACCGGGTGCATTGCCGAGACAGTGCTCAAATCATTACGCCTTTCGTGCGGGTCGGAACTTACCCGACAAGGAATTTCGCTACCTTAGGACCGTTATAGTTACGGCCGCCGTTTACTGGGGCTTAAATTCAAAGCTTCGCTTGCGCTAACCTCTCCTCTTAACCTTCCAGCACCGGGCAGGCGTCAGCCCATATACCTCACCTTTCGGTTTCGCATAGACCTGTGTTTTTGCTAAACAGTTGCTTGAGCCTCTTCTCTGCGGCCTGCTCTCGCAGGCTCCCCTTATCCCGAAGTTACGGGGACATTTTGCCGAGTTCCTTAACAATGCTTCTCCCGCCGGCCTTAGGATCCTCTCCTCATCCACCTGTGTCGGTTTACGGTACGGGCTGATGATACGCAATAGTGGCTTTTCTTGGCAGTACGTCCATGTGCTTCACTACTCTCAGTTCGCTCCCCCTTGCGGGACCGGGTTTTCCTTTCCCGGCTCACACTTTCGTCCTGCGTCCCCACAGTTTCTGATATCATCAGGTGCAGGAATATCAACCTGCTGTCCATCGACTACGCCTTCAGGCCTCGCCTTAGGTCCCGACTTCCCCAGGGCAGATCAGCTTTACCCTGGAATCCTTGGATATTCGGCCTGGAGGATTCTCACCTCCATCTCGCTACTCATTCCGGCATTCTCTCTTCACAGCGCTCCATCGCTCCTTTCGGTACGACTTCGACGCCCCTGTGAATGCTCCCCTACCGATCTTAAGTACCCGTAGATACTCAAGATCCCCAGGCTTCGGTGTCGTGTTTCAGCCCCGGTAATTTTCGGCGCAGGACCTCTCGGCTAGTGAGCTATTACGCACTCTTTGAATGTGTGGCTGCTTCTGAGCCAACATCCTAGCTGTCTGTGAAATCCCACATCCTTTTCCACTTAACACGCACTTTGGGACCTTAGCCGTGGATCTGGGCTCTTTCCCTTTTGACTGTCCAACTTATCTCGTACAGTCTGACTCCTGTTCTTATCCTTACTGGCATTCGGAGTTTGATAATCTTTGGTAAGCGGTGAAGCCCCCGCGGATATTCAGTGCTCTACCTCCAAAAGGAATGATACAGGGCTAGCCCTAAAGCTATTTCGGGGAGAACCAGCTATCTCCGAGTTCGATTGGAATTTCTCCCCTATCCACACGTCATCTCCACCCTTTTCAACGGATGTGAGTTCGGACCTCCACAGCCTTTTACGGCCGCTTCATCCTGCACATGGATAGATCACCCGGTTTCGGGTCTATGTTATGTGACTTTCGCACTGTTCACACTTGGTTTCCCTTCGGCTCCGGACCTCAGGCCCTTAACCTCGCCGCATAACATAACTCGCCGGACCGTTCTACAAAAAGTACGCGATCACTCTCATAAGGAGCTTTCGCAGTTTGCAGGCACAGGGTTTCAGGTTCTCTTTCACTCCCCTCCCGGGGTCCTTTTCACCTTTCCCTCACGGTACTATGCGCTATCGGTCACTAAGGAGTATTTAGCCTTACGGGGTGGTCCCCGCGTATTCAGACAAGGTTCCACGTGTCTCGTCCTACTCTGGATACTGACTCGCTTCGGACAATTTCGCTTACGGGGCTCTCACCCTCTCTGGCAGGTCTTTCCAGGACCTTTCTGCTATCGTCCTCCATCGATTTTTCAGTCCGAACCCCGGGTGCAAGCACCCGGTTTGGGCTCTTCCGCGTTCGCTCGCCGCTACTTACGGAATCACGGTTGTTTTCTCTTCCTCCGGCTACTTAGATGTTTCAGTTCACCGGGTTCCCTCCACATGCCTATGTATTCAGCATGCAGTGACAGGAGTCTTTCCTGCCGGGTTGCCCCATTCAGATATCTGCGGCTCTCAGTGTATTTGCCACTCCCCGCAGCTTTTCGCAGCTTATCACGTCTTTCATCGGCTCTTAGTGCCAAGGCATCCGCCCTGCGCCCTACATAGCTTGACCAGCTATATAGAACTTTTGGTCCATTTAATAACCACGTTCCCGCATATATCTGATATAGCGTTATCGATATATGCTTCTTTATGTATTTCTACATTGTTGTTTTCTGGATCTCGAATCTCGCTTTCGCAGATTCGTTCGATGTCTTTTAATCGGATTCTCTGATTAAAATGTTTTCTTCAGTATTCGGTTTTCAAGGTACAAACTCTGACTGTTTTACCAGTCATCAGGAAACGGAATCGCTTCTATCTCCTCATCACTGTTAAAGCTTTTTCTTTTTAAATCCGGCAGCCACCTATCCTCCCATACCGTCTCCAGTATAGTACTTTCGGCCGCTCTGGTCTTAACCGTCGTGTTCGGGATGGGTACGGGTGTTTCCCCAGAACGCATCGCCACCGGAATCTCTTTGCTGCACCTGGCAACAAAACAGTAATGCAACTCCCTACTTCTTCCTATTCCTTAGAAAGGAGGTGATCCAGCCGCAGGTTCTCCTACGGCTACCTTGTTACGACTTCACCCCAGTCATCCGACCTGCCTTCGACGGCTCCTTCCTTACGGTTAGGTCACCGGCTTCGGGCATTTCCGACTCCCATGGTGTGACGGGCGGTGTGTACAAGACCCGGGAACGTATTCACCGCAGCATGCTGATCTGCGATTACTAGCGATTCCAGCTTCGTGCAGGCGGGTTGCAGCCTACAGTCCGAACTGGGTCGTTATTTTTGGGATTTGCTCCCCCTCGCGGGCTCGCTTCCCTCTGTTACGACATTGTAGCACGTGTGTCGCCCAGATCATAAGGGGCATGATGATTTGACGTCATCCCCACCTTCCTCCAGGTTATCCCTGGCAGTCTCCATAGAGTTCCCATCTTACTGCTGGCTACTATGGACAAGGGTTGCGCTCGTTGCGGGACTTAACCCAACATCTCACGACACGAGCTGACGACAACCATGCACCACCTGTCTCAAATGTCCCGAAGGCCTACAGGCATTACCCTGTATTCATCTGGATCTCAAGATCTGGTAAGGTTCTTCGCGTTGCTTCGAATTAAACCACATGCTCCACCGCTTGTGCGGGTCCCCGTCAATTCCTTTGAGTTTCATTCTTGCGAACGTACTCCCCAGGTGGAATACTTAATGCGTTTGCGTCGGCACTGAAGGACTGTGTCCCCCAACACCTAGTATTCATCGTTTACCGCGTGGACTACCAGGGTATCTAATCCTGTTTGCTCCCCACGCCTTCGAGCCTCAACGTCAGTTGCTGTCCAGTAAGCCGCCTTCGCCACCGATGTTCCTCCTAATATCTACGCATTTCACCGCTACACTAGGAATTCCGCTTACCTCTCCAGTACTCTAGTTACACAGTTTCCAAAGCAAGCCCACAGTTGAGCCGTGGGGTTTCACTTCAGACTTGCATAACCGTCTGCGCTCCCTTTACACCCAGTAAATCCGGATAACGCTTGCCCCCTACGTATTACCGCGGCTGCTGGCACGTAGTTAGCCGGGGCTTCTTAGTCAGGTACCGTCATCTCCCTTGCGGGTCTTTCTTCCCTGCTGATAGAGCTTTACATACCGAAATACTTCTTCACTCACGCGGCGTCGCTGCATCAGGCTTTCGCCCATTGTGCAATATCCCCCACTGCTGCCTCCCGTAGGAGTTTGGGCCGTGTCTCAGTCCCAATGTGGCCGTCCGACCTCTCAGTCCGGCTACAGATCGTTGCTTTGGTAGGCCGTTACCCCACCAACTGGCTAATCTGACGCGGGCCCATCTCGTACCACCGGAGTTTTTCACACTGTACCATGCGGTACCGTGCGCTTATGCGGTATTAACAGTCGTTTCCAACTGTTATCCCCCAGTACGAGGCAGGTTGCCCACGCGTTACTCACCCGTCCGCCACTAAGATTTAACAAGATTCTGCCGAAGCTTCATCAGCGTCAAATCTCCGTTCGACTTGCATGTGTTAGGCACGCCGCCAGCGTTCATCCTGAGCCAGGATCGAACTCTCACGTTTAAATGTTATCTTAAACTTTTCGTTTAAGATCGTTCGTCTGACCAGAACTTAAGCTTGGCTTTTGTTCTGTCCGTTTTACCTTTAGTTAGGTTGTTTTGTTCTCTGAATATTCTTTTTTGGAATTTTCAGGGTTGCATTACTATTTCATTGTCAATGTGCTTTGTCTTGGCTTGTCAGCCGCAACTCTGACAGAATATCATGTTGTGAGCTTTTTGTCAAGAACTTTTTTCGTTCGCTCCAAATTCGTGAAGCGCTGATTCCTTCCGGTCAGTCGTCTGTCACTCGCAGCGAGCGAATATAAATATATCACCAGCATAGATAAGTGTCAATCACTTTTTTTATATTTTTTTACTTTTTATAAAAAATTTAAAATCATGATACTTTCCATGCTTTTAGGTACAAAAAATCCCCGATTATTAGTCGGGGAATAATTTGAACGGAGAAAGAGGGATTTGAACCCTCGCACCGCGTGAACGGTCTACACCCTTAGCAGGGGCGCCTCTTCAGCCACTTGAGTATTTCTCCATGCCTGAAACCTCTACCAAACGGTATTTGGTTGCTGTTAATTGTTTCTTTATTAACGCAAAAGTTATTATACCTAGTCACTGAGATATTGTCAACAACTGTTTTTATTCACAATTATATTCTTTTATAGCCATATCATATAGATTATTTCCAAGACTATCAATTACCACAATAGCCGGAAAATCTTTTACCTCCAACATGCGTATAGCTTCCGTTCCAAGATCATCATACGCCATGACTTCAGATTTTATTATAGCTTTAGAAAGAAGGGCACCTGCACCACCTATTGCCGCAAAGTATACCGCATTATTTCTTATGATAGCCTCTATCACTTCTTGTGATCTTCGACCTTTACCAATCATTCCTCTTAATCCCATATCAAGTAATCTGGGCGCATACTTATCCATACGGCTTGCGGTTGTAGGGCCGGCGGATCCAATAGGTCGTCCATCCCTGGAAGGTGAAGGTCCCATATAGTAAATTACATTTCCATCAATATCTATTGGTAGATTATCACCTCTGTCAATTGAATCATTCATCCTCTTATGTGCGGCATCCCTTGCAGTATATATTGTTCCGGATAAATATACTAAATCCCCGCTTCTCAATGATTTTGCCGTATCTGTATCAAAAGGAACTATTATTTTTCTTTCCATATGTATTTCCTACTCTTTTTTAGTTGCCTGATAAATAAGATCTTTAAAACAGCATACTAAAAACATTTTTGAATTTTAACCGTATTTTTTATCCTTAAATGTATTTCTTCTATATATAGTATGTTTTCTATTCTTATACTACAACACTTCGATGTCTGTTTACATGGCAACATATGTTAACTGCCACAGGAAGCCCCGCTATATGGGTAGGATATGTGTTTATATTAACAGCAAGTGCTGTAATGACTCCCCCCAATCCCCCGGGCCCTATGCCGGTTTTATTGATTCTGTCCAAAACTTCTTCCTCCATATCTTTTACATATGGAATCTCAGAATGTTCGCCAACTTTTCTGGTCAGAGCCTCTTTAGCCATAATAGCGCACTTTTCAAAAGTTCCACCTATACCAACACCTATTACCATAGGAGGGCAGGCATTTGGTCCGGCATCCTTAACAGCCTGAACAATGGCATTTTTAACTCCCTCGGCCCCATCTGCAGGCTTGAGCATAAATACTCTGCTCATGTTTTCACTACCAAAACCTTTAGGAGCGATGGTTATCTCAATCTTGTCACCTTCTACGATATTGTAGTGTATAACAGCAGGCGTATTATCGCCTGTGTTTTCCCTGATAAGCGGGTCTTTTACAACTGATTTTCTAAGATATCCATCTGTATAGCCCTGTCTTACCCCTTCATTTATGGCATCTGTTATTAAGCCACCTTCTATATGAACGTCCTGTCCTATATCAACAAAAAAAACAGCCATTCCAGTATCCTGGCATATAGGTATCTGCTCTTCATCAGCTATTTTAAGATTTTCCTCAAGCTGAGCAAATATACTTTTACCAAGTTCAGACTTTTCATTCGCCTTCCCTTTGGTGATAGCCTCCTTCATATCAGGAGACAGTCTGTAGTTCGCATCTATACATAGTTCTTTGACAGCTTTTGTTATTTCCGATACATCAATATTTCTCAATTTGTTCCTCCAAAAGACATTCTCCTGTTATGTTGTAACACTCATTTTAATTTGTCACAGAGTTCTTTTAATTCTTCTGCAGAAGGTTCCGTCGGATTCCATAGTATATGCTGTCCGTCATTTTCATATCTGGGAATAATATGAAGGTGGAAATGATGCACAGTTTGTCCTGCTGCAGCTCCATTATTCTGTACCAGATTTATGCCATCTGCCGAAAGTTTTGTCTTTAGTGTGGTCGCAAGTTTTTTAGCAAGTTTCATCGCTTCTGCTGCAGTATCATCAGGCAATTCAAAAAGATCGGAATAATGATCCTTAGGCAAAATCAGACAGTGTCCTCTGGTTGCCGGTCCATTGTCCAAAATTACATTAAATCTGTCATCTTCATAAATTGAGTTAGTCGGTATTTCCCCGTTTGCAAGTTTACAAAAAATACAATTTGAGTCTTTCATAGCCATTCCTCCATAGTATATTTTTTTCGTCCAATTACAGTAATAAGTAGTGTTATTACAATTCCTCCAAGAAGTCCGCCTATATGAGCTGCATTATCTATGTTGCCTGCTGTAAATCCGCTATATATCGATAGTGCTATCATAAGACCAAGTCTGAATATTAGATTCGAACCTTTCCTTATTCTATTTCTACCAAATAATACTAT
Source organism: Butyrivibrio sp. NATIVEDY162 (assembly GCF_045999815.1). GTDB lineage: Bacteria > Bacillota > Clostridia > Lachnospirales > Lachnospiraceae > Butyrivibrio. The sequence goes on along the minus strand of NZ_CP172573.1, from coordinate 2,460,159 downwards.
TACAGCAACAGCACCTATTATCCCAAACACAGCACCACTTGCACCTATAGAAGGAATATAGTCTCCCGAGACATAATCATAGACCATACTGGACAAGTTACCAATTATTCCTGATAAAAAATAAAGAAATAAATATGCTATATGCCCAACATCATGTTCCACATTTGCTCCCACAAAAAACAATATGAGCATATTACTGAAAAGATGTTCCAAATCCGCATGCAAAAACATTGAAGTAATTAATCGATACATCTCTGAACCGAGAATAATTAATTCACTTCTATGATCAAACATATTTATGAATGACTCACCGGCTATCATACTATATATAAAAATAACAATATTCATAATGATTATTGCAGAATTTATATATGAAGCTCTCATTATGCCCAGCTGCCTATTCCAAAATGCTTCGGTTATATCAGCCTCATATTTTTCAGAGTCATCAACTGTTTCGTCTTGTGTATGCTTATTTTCTTCTTCGTTTTTTATATCAAAATCACTCACTTTTACTTAAATTCAAACAACTGATCCATAGTTCTAAGTAGTTTGAAATCCCCCTTCATTTTGAGATTTCCTTCCATGAAAGCTCTCTGGAATGTCAATCTTCCAGCGACTATCTGTTCCATTATTGTAGTATTCATCGAAACATGAACACTACACTGAGCAGCTTCTCCAAGTTTGCACTCAATATTTTGATTATCTATTTTGACCATGATGTCTTTATCTTTTACCTGATCAAGAAGTGAAATTTGATATACCGCATGAATTCCTGCTACCGGTTTGAAGCAATTTTTTAATTTGCTCACATAATCTTCTGCATGCTCCGCAGCATGATCCTTATCCATCTTATCCCTGAAAATGCTGCTCAATTCCTGAATATCTTCTTTTTGCTTCTGAACATACTCTTCGTTGGAAATATAACGTGAAAGCTGTTCTGTCTCCTGAGGGGTAAGATCTGTTATCTTAGTTATGGAAACCCTGTTCTTTACAGCCTGATTGCTGGTAGGAAGGGATTCCATCTTCTGATTCATATTCCTATAAATATTCTCAGCCTTTTTTTCTATAAGATTCTGGTAACTTTCATTCCGCTCAAAAGTAGATGTATCTGCAATATAGCCACATATTCCATCAAGGGGAATTCCACCTAAAATCTCCCATGCCGAAGAAAGCTCCATCATGCCTTCACGCTCACCATGCGTCGTTGACATTACTATAGGTGCCATATACAAGCCTGCAAGTTTTTCTTTATCACCATATAGCCAGCATGCATCCAAAAATTGATGCATATATCCCCCAACACCAAACCACTCAACGGTTGATGCCAATATAATTCCGTCTGCATTTTTCAATGTACCCGGAAGGGCTGTGATTCCATTTTTCTGCTCGAAGAGATTAAACTGTTCGACCTGAACATTCAGCTCTTTGAATACTTCTGTCATTCTGGAAAGGACTATAAGTGTGGGATCGTCAATAATCCCTCTTCCGCCATAGTATATATTGATTTTCATACCGAATTCTCCATACGAAATTAACTCAAACTAAAGCTTATTATATCATAATTCTCTAACAATTTAGCGGAATGCATACACACATTTTCCGAATGAAATCTCATCATTTTCCTCAAGCGGCACTTCTTCATTAGGCATGAGTCGCTTTCCATTTATATATGTTCCGTTTGTTGAATTTAAATCCTGAATCCATACGGTATTACCATCTGCCTCCGGCTTATATATTTTCGCATGCATTCTAGAAACACTCCTGTCATTTACAACAATATCCGAGCAGGATGAAAGCTTTCCTATTACAATTGGAAGTATTCCCAAATCTATATTGCTCTGATTGGATCCATCCATCGCATACAATTTATGCCCTCTGTTTCCAAAGTCCATTGTCAAAAGCACAGTTTCCTCTTCATCTTCCGAATAATCCGTTCTTTCAGTTTTCTTAACTGCTGCCTTCTCAAGTTTTTCTTTTTTACCTCTATATAAGCTGTTAACTTCTATAGGCTCTTCAAAAGATAACTCTTTACTTTGATCGTCTTCATCAAGTTCCTTACTCTTTGATCTTATAAAGGCTTTATTGTTCTTCCGTACCTGCATTACAAAACACGTAAGAGACATCATAGTCGATACCATAAATACAGCAATATCAAGGAGATTCTCTTCATAAGTCAATACATATGCATATCTTAAATATACCAGCGCCCCTGAAACCAAAGCAAAAAGTATGGCCATTAAAAGATTTACTCCGATCGGACTTTTTATTCCAATTTTCTTTTCATTTACTTTCTTGTCTTCGTAATCTTCTTCCTCACTGTCCTCTTCAAACTTTTTTAAATACTCATTTTTGTTTAAAGTAACTTCTTCTATTACAAATCTTTCTTTTTCACCTTCATTTTTCTCTTCTTCAAGAACATTTTCTACAAAAGAAATATCAAGTTCACTGCCATCATATAATGAATCCAGTAGCTTATATATAAGCTTTGAACCTTTCTCATCCTCCATATCTGCATATTCCATCAGATTTTCCAGGAAGGATTGATTCTCCAGTGCTTCGTATCCGGGATCATATATAAATGAAAAATTGCCGGTGGATAGCTCTTCAAAAATAGCTTCAGGAGATAGAACTATATGACATGGATCAAGTAAATAATCACCAAGGCTTTTTGATGCCCGAATATAATCTTCAAAAAAATGCACAATTGCTTCATAGGTCATTTTTTTCCTGCAATATCTGTTTTTTATACTTTGCTTTTTGTCAATTTCAAAATAGAGATAATAACACTCATCCATATTCCTTAAGGTAAAAGGAAGAAGACCATTTATCTGATTGTTTTCAAGCATTTTATACTGAAAAATGTTCTCTTCATCCTGCTTGGTCTGCATTATTATGTAATTATGTTTTGCATCCTTAAAATACTGTATGTCCATTTATCATTCCCTTTCCTTTTTTAAATGTTTTCCTGCAATATCCATACCTCTTTTTATACGTCTGACTGTTTTGGCATTATTTCGTAGTTTTAAGCCGGCCTTTGCTTCTGATTCCCAAAGTCCAGGAATGCCGGAAAAATATGAGTAAAGTGCTCCATGATTTGTTGTTATTTTTCCTTGTATAGTAATTTCTTTCCCGCTTTGCTTTGCTATTATTTCCGGGTCAGTACTGCCAAAATATTTTTCTCCTGTTTTTTCTTGGGCATGGTCCACAACATACTCGGTCAAAGAAGCGTATCCCTGGTTTTCATAGAACAAAGCCGCTCTAAATCCAAGAATATATACGTCCTGTGACAAAATACATCTTCCATAAACCAAAAAAGACATATACACTATCAAAACGATTCCAAAGATTGCTGAAGGTATCACAAGAGCTGCTTCAACTGTCATATATGCCCCAAGCCCTGTTCTATCATGTGAATACAAAACGCAATACCCCCATACCTGCAGTCAAAAAAGGAATGAATGCCAACGTGCTTTTTCCGTTCACTTTTCGCGTCACTAATAGAGCTGCTCCAACTATCGCTGAAAATGTAAAGGCTGCCAGTAAAACAACGAGCATGTCTGTCATGCCAAGTAGTGGTCCCAGTGCCAGGACCATAAGTCCATCCCCGATACCGAGACTGTTACCTGAGACCAGGCATATAACTATAAGTATAATTCCGGGTATAAACGACATAAGAAACTCGTAGATGTCATTTCTTGAGTAATTTATCTGGTATAGTCTGTAAATAAGTGAAATAATCAGCTGAATAAAAGGAAAAGTAATCGATATCTTTTTATTCTTAATATCTGCAAAAGATGCAAGAAGCAGCACTGATATTGTGATCAGATTAAATAAGTTATTCATTCCTATATTCTTATCTATTATATTTAGCAGTTCCATTTTTCCTCATTTCCTAAATCAATACGCACATTCACTGCAGGGGCTCCTGCCTGCTGCCTCGGAAATCCGTACTGTTTTTATTGTTCTTTTAATACCACTACAATTTCTGTCACTGTGATACTTGTTACCGTAATTGGTTATATAAACTGTAGTCGCTGCTCTTTTTCCGCAGTACTCGCAAGGATAATATTTTCCTCTGTCCTTATTTCTTTTTGATGAAACTTCGCTCTTTAAGACGCTCTTTACGGATAGCTTAAGGTGAGAGCAGTCAAGACTCTTGTGATATGCAGTTCCATGCTCTGTTATGTATACAAGTTCATCTGCATCATCCTCTTCCGGAGGCGGGTTTACTCTTACGTCATATCCTGTAAAAGCGTGTCCGTAGAATCTGCCTTCAAGTTTAAATTTTTTGAAGGCTGCTATTCCAAATAGCGGATGTACTTTATATGTCGCGACAATATCTATGGTATCCGCATCAGATCCGAATAATGTTTGTGTAAAACTAAGGCCTGAAGCACCATCACAGACAGGGCTTTTGTTTAAGCGCTCCTCCCCAAGATAATTCTTAACCATTCTGCCGGCGGTAGCAGCATTAACTGCCCCTGATGCAATATCCTCTATACTTCCACCATCTCCATATCCTAAGAATGACTTTGTTGCAGCTTTGCTTATCATTATCTGGCTGCCTGTCTGATGCAGGGCTGCTTCCAAGTCGCATTGGAGTGTTAGGATGTCAAAGATACATAAAAGATTTATAAAGAAGAATAAGAATATGGGTAGCACTATCGAAGCCTCAACTGTCACAGAAGCAGCCAGCGACGACCTTTTTCTATATGCCCGAAGAAGCATGTTGTCCTTTGAAATATGATTTAATTTAGAGTTCACCGAACTTTTTTCCATTTTTTTATTTTTCCTTTTTTATTTTTTCGAATTTATATTTCTGAAAAAGGTCATCGCTGGTTACTTCTATGTTATTCAAACATTTCGTAACCATAGGTACGCTCTATTTCTATTCTTTTGCTATATGCACCGGTAATATCAAACTGAACATTCAAGATATCTATACAGTTATCTATCCGAAATCCTTGGTTTCCTTCGGTCTTTCTAATATTCATCTCAATAATGTCCATTAATCTCTTTGTCTTTTTATCTTTGTTTTCCATAAAAACCAGCATGTTCAGATAGTCTTCATAACTAAGTCCGGTACCTCCTCCGTTCTTTAGATGATCTCTGAATTCAAGCATATTTTCGATTGAAAGATTCCAACTATCTACAGTTTTAATAATGGGGACCTTTCCACCACTAAGTAGTATCCTGAGATCTGATATTGTTTCAGCAAATGTCCAGGCAAAGATTATTGACATCTTAATAACTTCCTCTAGCTCCGGAAGAGTAAGAAGTACTGATGCAGTGAGCGCAAGCGCCTGGGCCTCTGCCATTTTTGCTTCATCTGTCATTATGTATGCAAAATTCGCTGCCTCCTTCCAAAGAAACAGTTTTTCCACAACCTTCTCCAGATTGGCATAGTCATTGTCTTTTCCTGCATAAATATACTCAAGCTCGTATTTAAGCTTCGAATCATCATTCTCATTTCCGTATGAGCCGCATTTTTCATGCAAATATTTTTCAAACAGTAACGTTGGACCGATTCCAGTGTCTTCACTCTCATCCAACCCTGTTCCTATATTTAATTGACGTTTTGACGCACAACCTGATAAATCCACTGCTGCTGATGAAATACTATCCAGATCAGGCGCCGCAAGTGGAAGTATTCCTATACTTTTCTGTGCCGTTACCTGGCCTGCCGGATTGTCCGCATAATATGTTTCATTTTCACCATCTCCATCTGTATCAGCTAAGTGTGGCTTCGAAATCTCGTTTTCATTATTACTTGCGTCCTTTTCCACGTTAGACTCATCAAAACCTGATTTTTTCAGCTCCTCCACATTGTCCTGAATGCTTCCTAATGCAGCCTCTACAGGATCAGCTTCCATATACTTAAGTATTTGTCTTCGTAAAACCGAGCCTTTGCCGTCTGAAGCAAAAGAATATCCTGTAATGCCTACCTCATTTAACCTGGCAGGCATTAGTGTGGTACTTCCTGTCACTTTTCCGATTGTTGTCGTTTCAAAATTCTTAGAAAAATACTCTTCAAGGTGTTCTCTTGTTTTTATTACAGACCCTGTATTTGTCCCATAAGCTGTATCTATAAAGAGCAATCCATACTTGTCAAAAAGCTCTCTGTTATACTCTCCGAGTACCGAGTTCATAGCTATATCTACGGCCAGCTCTGATTTCATCTTGACTGCACCGATTCTTGCACCCTGAAAGAGCGCAAGAATAAGTGACAGAATAACAGTCAGTACGAGTGACAAATACACGGTCATATAGGCATCAGCCTGTAACTTTTGCTGCATCACTGTTAATTGTTTTAAAGATTTCGGTGACAAGTCCGTCTATCTCCTTTTTGAAAACTATGACAAGGCCAATCAAAACAACGATGATAAGTATGATTTCAACCGTTCCCATTCCTGATTCGTCATCCATAAGTTCCTTCAACTTTTTTCCGGCACAAAATGCCAGATCTCTGGTTCGTGCAACCGCGATGGATGCACTTTTTAACATTAGTTTCTTCATTTTTCCTCCTTATAATGATTTATATAAGTAACACCCTTTGGGTGATTACCTTCTTCTAAAATGAGAGATATGCAGGTACCATGATCACAACCATGACTATAAGTAGCATCATTATCATGGGTACAAGTAGTTTTGTTCCCGCTTCTTCACCAAGCTTTCTTGCATATGACATTCGCTCTAAGGTTGCTTTGTCTGATTCCTCCCGAAGGAGTTTTAGCATTTCAGAATTTCCTTTTTTAAGATTCTGCGCAAGCAATGTCACAAGTCTTGCATATTGTTGGCAGCCGCATCGTATCCCAAGGTGCTCATATACATTAAGCTCTGGTACTCCGCTCTCAAGTTCTCTGCAGCTTTTTGTGATTTCCTCATATAAAAAACTGCTTTTTCCGCCTTCCTTCAGCTGTATTTTGTATTCTCCTGAAAACCTCATTAAGATGGCTCTTACCGACATTCCGCTACCCATGTACAAAACAAGTCTGGATACAAATGCCGGGTATTCCAGTATTAGCCCTCTTCTTCTGTCTTCAACTTTTTTATTTAAGTCTTTATCCCCAAGCGCAAATATGGAAATAGCCGCGATTATTGAAATGATCAAAATCACAATACTGTTGTCTTCGTACTTTTCCTGCCATAAAAGATTTATTCCATCCGTCTCGGAAGGCAGCAAAAATCTGTCCTTTGTTTTAGAATTCTCCTCAGCTTCAGTAATTCTTTTTGATATCTTCCGGTAAATAACTTCATCTTGTGTAAAATCCTTTGGAAGTACAGTTACCTCAAATACATGTTCCCACTCAAATTCTTTGTATTTGATATTCGCAGTCAGCATGACCTTATCCTCTTTAAAGGAAATATCATCATTTTCTGTTTTTCCATCGGACTTAAGCACATCAATGTTGTCTGACTTCCACGATATTTCAAATGGATATCCTTTGACCTTATCCGGTAAATACAGGTTTTCCTTAACATGCTTTAAATCTGTGTTTTCTCCGCAAATAGTAGTGGACAGACTATCCAGCAACTGTTTATACAGCCTTTGGGCTTCTTCCTTTGTATATTCGATCTCACTTATGTTTAATAAAAAGTCGCCAAGATTTTCACCATCTTCAGAAGATGCACGCAGTCTGATCTGCTTTTCACCCTGATCATATCCACCTCTTAGTATTTCACCCTGATTGTTCATGCCGGGATCTCGGCCTGCAGAATATCCGGCAAGTATTGCTAAAAGCGAGCCCATAAATATCACAACCAGCATTGTGCTTATCTTTTTTATGTAATATATCGAAACGGCATTATTTATATCTTCCTCTGGATTAAGCCTTATCAAATTATCTTTGACATGCCTTCTGGATGGTGATTTTAAGAAAAATCTATTTTTCTTTAAGAATCTTTTGTATAGATATGAAGCAGTTTTTCTGAACATTTTTTCTATTCCCGAAGGCTTTTCATTTCCATCCTCCGGTATATCTTCATCTGCCGACAAAAACATCAGTAGCATTATGTATAGCGGAATTACCATATACATTACATATAAATATTTCATATTGATTCCTCTTTTATATTTCTATGTCGATTATCTTTTGCATGATAATATAGGCAGCGACATATACAATAAAACACATTGTCATTATTGTTATACCGACTACATTTCCATACAAAGGCTCAAAGAATCCGGGATTAGTTATTCCCACATATGTCATAATTCCAAATGGTACTGCCTCCATGATCTGTGCCTCCATTCGTTTTGCTGCAATAAGTACATCTATTTCATTTTCAACTTCCATTCTCTTTCCTATGACATCGATGCACCTCTCTATAGTGTCAGTCATGTTTCCACCGCTTCGTTTTGCCACGGCAAAAACTCCTGCAAATTCTTCAATATCCTTATTTTTACTTCTTTTTCCAAGTTCTCTTATCATGGCTTCAATGGTCACATTGTTCCGGATACCCTGTTCAATTCTCAAAAGCTCTTTACATATAGCTGCTCCTTTTCCATATAATATACGCATGTCATGTATCGCTTCAGAAAAAGAATTTTCTATAGAATATCCTGCTTTTTGGGCAGCAAGAACGGACATCATGGCGTCCTTGAATTGAATTCCAAGATCATGATTATCTTTCTTCTGCTTCTTTTCTTTTTGAATTACAAACCATGGGATTGACAGTGGAAACATCAGAATCGATGCAATAAAGCTGCCATAGAAGAGCTTGCCGATAATAAAGAGAATAAGAATGTTTCTTGCAATCAGCGGAATATCAAATGCTGTAACATGCAGATCTAAGACCCGCTGCTTCCAGCTTTGATATATTTTCGAGTTCATTCTCGCACCTCCATTCTCCGATTATTTTTCCGGATTTGTCCGTATCTGTCTCATTAAATTTGTATAATGTACGTATTTCAATTTCGCCTGTCATTTCATTTATCCTTCCTGTCAGCTCACAAACTTCAAGGACCTTCCTTGATTTATCCCTAAGTCTTCCGAGCTGTACTATAATATCTATTCCCGAAGCTATCTGCCCTCTTACGGCTGATAGCGGTATATCCATTCCCATAAGGAACATGGTTTCAAGCCTTGATAACATGTCCTTTGCACTGTTTGCATGACCTGTTGACATTGATATGTGTCCTGTATTCATAGCCTGTAGCATATCAACACACTCGTCACCTCTTACCTCACCAACCACTATTCTGTCAGGCCTCATTCTTAGTGATGATTTGATCAGGTCTCTTATGGATATTTCCTTACAGCCTTCAACATTTGCATTTCTTGTCTCCATCCTGACAATGTTTGGGACATGCCTTATCTGCAATTCAGCGTTATCCTCTATGGTAATCACTCTTTCATCAGCAGGAATACTGTCCGATAAAGCATTTAAAAAAGTGGTTTTTCCGGATCCGGTTCCTCCGGATATAAAAATGTTGTACCCGGCCTTAACAAGTGTCTGCAAAAAGCAAGCCAGATGCTCCTCAATTGAACCTATACTAATCAGTTTATCTATAGTTATAGGATTGTCGGGAAATCTTCTGATAGTCAGAATAGGTCCGTTTAGCGCAACAGGTGCAAGTACGACATTTACACGCGATCCATTTTCCAATCTTGCATCAACTATCGGCGATGCTTCATTGACTACTCTGTTACACTTACTTACAATCTGCTGAATTACATCCTCAAGCTTTGCTGAAGACTCAAATCTCATTTCGTGTCTGAATAGTCTTCCATTCTTTTCAACAAATATATGATCTGTCCCGTTTACCATTATTTCCGTAACCTCCGGGTCATCCACCAACAGCTGCAGAACATCGAGCTTTCTTATAGAATAGAACAGTTCCTTGCGAAGTTTTACTTTTTCTTCCAGGGACATACTTTCATTTTTACACCCTTCTAGTATTCCTCTATCTATTCTCTCAAGCATTTCTTCATCATCCACATCCTTGGTAAAATCCATGCCATCAAGAATTCTCTCTCGTATTTCTATTTTCAGATCTTCATGTTTCAAAGCTCAGGTCCCCCAATTCTGCTGACCCTATGAAGTTTATTCATATCAAAATTGTCATCTCTTTTTAGTTCATTCAAGAAAAGTTCTGTTCTCAAGTGTGCATCATAATCATCTTCCAAAAGCATAAATAAATCATCGCAGAGATTGATAATTTCAAATAAATCACAAACTCCTTCTGATATATCAATGACCAGATTGTCATAATCTCCTGTAGCGTCTATTTGCTCTATCAGCCTTCCATATTCTTTAGCAGTAATCATTCTACTCTGACATATAGAATTTGAAGCCGGCACAAAGGACATTCCATCATCATGCTTAACTATTCTTTTTAGATATATCCCAAACTTTTCCTCTGAGCATTCTGCGAAATACATAAGATCGATGATATTTTCCTCGTATGTCTCATTTCTGATAATCTTATGAATACATAAAGGATCCGTGTTAAGATATAAAGTTCTTTCTTTTGATGACAGATTTTTTGTATAAGCTATTGCTCCCTTAGTCTGATCACTATTACGTGTAGGTGTGTAGAAGCCTGTCACCTTCATTCGCTTTCCTTTATCTGTACGTTTTCCCTTAACAACAATACCCGGAATATCAAGACACATACTTAAAATGTTATCCGTGATTCTCTCACTTTTTTGATATTTATCCGTATATCTGATATCAGCTTCCTTATTTCCATAATCTGCCTCTTCTTCCTCTAAGGATCTTTCCTTTTCGCGAAGAACGAGTATATGCTCAAATCCGAGGAGGTTCGTACTCTCAAATATAGCTTGTGAAATTAGTAGTAATATATTTTTACCTTTTTCTTTGAAGCTTTGAAGCCTTTCTACTTCTGTTATCCCATATATTTCAAAAGGTATACTCAAATTTGCTCTAATGTAGCTATCAAGTTTTTTGCAGTAGTTTTTATCGTTATCACATATTATCAAAATGTTGCTCATTATCCTTTTTCCTCATATTCACATACAGTTCAATGCGTTATTTCCTGTAAGAAGCAATATACTGACAAACATTGGCAGTGCAAAGTGTATTGTCTGATGTATATTCCTTTTTGCTATTATCTTTATAATTCCCATTAGCGCTCCGATTATAAAAGCCATTATTATGCATCCTATATGTTCGCCAATCGGAAGAAATAATGACATAACCATAAATAGTTTCAAATCTCCTCCCCCGATTCCTTTGATCATATAAACCGGCAGCAGTATTGCCAGGGTTATCATCGCCTTAATCATCAATTCTTTGACAGATTCGTTTTTATTCCCATTAGCTAAGTTAAGAACAAGTCCTGTCAGACTGCCAAATATCAGCCAGGTGTTAAAAATTTTATTTTTCAATATATCTGTAATTGCTGAACCTGCGGTCAGGCAATATAAGAATGTAATGGACATATGTTTTTCCTTTCATAGAGATGTGGCAATATGCCGGCGTTATCTTGCGAACGCAAAAGAGAGCGTAACAGGGATCAGCGACTGCTGCCGCCGGCATATCAAAGATACTCTGTATAGTTGCGCTCCATTCCTGAGCGACGGTGACGATAATAGCAAAAGACTTTTGAATGTACAAGCCCACTATATGCCATGTTTTTTTGTTTCGAATTTTTTCTTAAGACTTTCTTAGTTTTCTATATCCGCTCACAAAAATAGCCGAACCGGTCACATAAAAATGAACCGATTCGGCAGTTTTATTAATATAAGAAGAAAAAATTTTTAATTTTTAATTATTAAGTTTTTATTAAATTTTTATACCATATATCCTCTGGATCGTATATTACCTGTAATGCTCTCTTCTAACCTGCCCTTCCCATATGTCAGTCCTGCATATACTTTAGGTACATTTAACATAAGTGCTCCATCATTATTTAACTTTTCAAGTTGCAGATAAGCCGCATGCAGAGCCTTAAATGTAGATTTCACATGAGCCAGTTCATCTGTACTACTCTTTGCAGTTGCTATAAGAAGCTGCCTTTTCTCAAACAGATATAATGACAAAAGATTTTTGGCCAGTTCATACTCTAAATTAAGCGAATGTATAAGCTCATCAATGCAGTTCATTGCTCTTGATAAACCTTCGGAAAAGCCCTTTTTACCGGTATTCTCGAGTTCTTTTTCAGCTTCATCAATATAATCAAGAACCATCTCATACAGTATGGTTATCATCTGCGTCTTGTTTGCCATAGTAATTCGACGTGTATACGCTTGAATCTTATCCTGCGTCATATATGTATCCCTCATTCCTGTTTAAACAAATTGTACCCACCAATAGCATTACTGAAGTAGCTGCAAAACCTGCTGAGGTCTTTCATTAGCCTGTGCAAGCATGCTGGTTCCTGCCTGAGATAGTACCTGCTGAGTTGAATAAACAGTCATTTCTTCAGCCATATCGACGTCCATAATTCTAGAGTAAGCTGCCGTCATATTTTCATTGGTTATACTTAAGTTACTTACTGTATGATCAAGCCTGTTCTGATAAGCACCTAGTCTGCTTCGAATGTCGGAAATTTTCTGTAAGGCATTTCCTATATCTTCTATCGCCTGGTCCGCACCGGTATGCGGTGCGATTTTAATCCTCTTATCAGCAGCTTTTTCGACTCTTTCAAGTATATCTGTATAATTTTGCTCCTCTGCTGCTATATACTCGTTATATCTATCATTTATTGAGGTAAGCTGATCGTTTTCCCAAGCATCAACCCCTGCTATTGTATTCGGCAGAGTAGGATCTAACATACCCGGCGCACCATTAATAATATCTCTTTGTCTCTGAGCTCTGGTCTTTACAGTAGTTTCCTCTGCTTCCTTTTTGGTATTCAGTTCCTTGATATTTTCATTACTTTTTCTTCTGGCCTCTGCAATAGTTCTTGCTTCTTCAACATTTATAAAGTAATGATCTACACCATCAAGTCCTATAGTGTAGTCGATTCGTTCTTCCGCATTGTTATAATACGTGGTGCTGATTATTGCATCCTTCTCCGTGTATGTGAGGTATTCGTTATTATTTATGTAATTTACCGCATCTATCAGATCATCTTTATAGGTTCTGCTTACGTCTGTATATTCAATTCCAAGATTAGTAAGAGTAACCTTAGGGATCCTTATATCAAGTGTCTGGCCCTCGTTTGCGCCAACCTGCATAGTCATGGCCCCTTTTCGTGTAAGTTCCATGTCTATTCTTTCGCCTTCAAGATTCTTATTTGCTTTTATCTCTATCTCTTTACCATCTCTTGTTGCTATCTTGATAAGATCACCATCCACAGATACATTGGCTTCGAACATATAATTAACTTCTTTTTCTCTGCCCTGTGCCATCGTAATTCTAGTAACATTTATTTTTACAGTGTCTGCCTTATATCCGCTCTCGTCTAAAAGTGTTACCTTACCGGATGCTTCGTCATATTCACAGTAAAGCCCTTCAATATAGTACTTACCTCCATCTATGAAATCGCTATAGCTATTTATTGTGATGTCCGGCTCTGTTTCATCATCTATTGTCGCATATCCTCTAAAGTCAAAGGATCCGTCTAACAAAGTCTGTCCGTTAAACTGTGTAGCCTCTGATATTCTTGAAATTTCATCCTTGAGCTGTGCTATTTCACTCTGGATAATACCAAGATCCGTCTCACTGTTCGTTCCGTTTGCAGCCTGAATTGCGAGCTCACTCATTCTCTGCAAGATGTCATGAACTTCGTTGAGTGTTCCGTCAGCAGTCTGAATTACTGAAATTGCATCTCCTGAATTGCCCTTAGCAACACCCAGGCTTTTTATCTGGGCATTCATTCTTCTGGATATTGCAAGTCCTGAAGGGTTGTCCTTCGCATTTGCAATTTTCAGGCCGCTTGATAGTCTTTCAATTGATTCCGCAAGCTTGTTGTCATTAGCAACAAGTGAATTATTCGCTATCATTGCTGAAATATTATAGTTTACCTGCATGATGACCTCCGATCCTTTTTATGCCGATATTGATTGTACAAAAATCTCTGCCATCCTTAGCAATGTGCGATTTTCGAAATCTCCGTTTTCCGTTCCTGCTACCGCTGATCCAGCCTCCTGCCTGCGGTAGAAGATACCTATATCTTTACTGTTTACTTCCAGTGTTGGCTCACTTTCTTTTATCCCGTTTATAAAATTTTTCTTTACCTGTTGCATATAATCAGACAAATCACCGGAATTTGGATAAGTCGCAGCAAAGGCTCCTTTTACTACTCCATCATCTATTGCCATCGCCATAGATATATGTCCGTAGTACTCTGTCTCAAGTTCTGCTTCTACTTTTTTGCCCTCTTTCTGATTCTCTCTTAAAGTTACGTGCATAGATACTACTCTTCCATCCACTTCTACCGGAATTTCAAAGCTATTTTGTCTTGCCAGATTCGAAGCTACAGAGAGCTGTTTTTGCATGAGATGAATTGATCTGACATCTATGTATGTATCTGCCTCATAGTTCAGCATTTCCTCGAGCTGTAATGAAAGCTCAGAAAGTTTTTCCTCATATGCGCTTTCATAATCCTCTTCTTCAATTAAGTCCTCCAGCATTTTCTGCCTGGTTTCTTTAAAAGCTATGCCAGCCATTTTTTCAGCATAATCCCAAATTGATCCCACACGACCTTTTCTTCCGGCCTTCAGATTCAAATATGCCTGAACATTCTCTACATTTGCTTCAATTCCAAGTCTTAAAAGCTCTTCCGTTGCTGTTCCGGAAATATTAGAAGTTGCTATTCTTCTGACATTCTCAGCCCTCTCATTATTATAATTTCTTTCTGTCTTATTACCTTCTTCCGATTCCTCTGCTTCTTCCAGTTTATCTGCCAACTGATCCAAAAGCATATCCTCGTTAGCCTTAGCATCATGTAGTTTTTCAGGCTCAAGATTGTTATATACTATATCTGCTTTTTCACTATAATAGGCAAATGCTGTCTCTATCTGTAATGATATGGAATTTGATTCAGACCTTGTCCTTTCTATTCCTCCAAAATCATCATCTATCCTGTAATTCATTCCCTTTTTGCCTGCTTTTGCTGTTCTTGTTGCAAGAAGAAGATTTTCTATTGTCATCTCGGCTCCCATGTCAAGAACTGAGCCTATTGCTGCATTATCTGTCATCTTCAATGTATGGAAAAGCCTGTAAATACCTATATACGATTCTCTTTCCTCAGGTGTTATTTCGGCATTCTTTTCAAGTTTATAAAGGAACTTCGAATACTTTTCTTCCCTCTTGGATGAATCCTTATCCTGTCTGGACAGTTCACTTCCAAGTTCCTCCAATGTCATTTTAAGTGGATTATGCCCGTCGCGTATCATGCTAAGAACTGCACCCGGCTTAAGCTTATTAACAACATTAATGAGCTTCTCATCTGCAGTTCTGACACGCTCTATGTTCTCCTCCGATATTTCCATTCGGTTATATCCAAGTATTCTTGCAGCTCTTCTGTTTTGTTCGTTTACTTCTGCTCCTGCATTTTTTATAAGCTCATCCAGATTTCTGAATGCCTTCTTTATATTATCCCCAAGGTCCTTTCTAACCTCAGTTCCAACTGATTCATAGGTATATCCGGCTTTCTCATATTTCTGCTTAAGATTGTTTCCAGCTTCATAGATATTATCAAAATCCGTATCATTAACATTGTTAAGTCTTCCAATAAAGGCTGCCGGAAATGTTTTTATCTCGGAAACTTTTCTGGAGGTCTCTTCAAAGAGCATGTATTTTTCAGGATTAACTTCATTAAATAAGCTCTTACTAAGATTATCTATTTCATTTTTTAATGCCTCTATCACATCACTTATGGGCTTTATCTCAAGATCAAAGCCCTTATCTATAAGGCGAAGATTTGCAGACACTGTCATTGATAGTCTGACTTCTTCGAGTTGCTTTCTTGCTATAAGTATCTGTCTGTTTTTTTCAACATTCTTTGAACCGGTTATAGCTGCATCAGGTGTGGTGTCAGACTCCATAATATCCGGGACAGGCGTCTTTTTCTCTTTTTCACCTGCTAAAGCATCAATTTCTTTTTGAGCTTTATCCAAGTTTTCAATATTTATTTCCTTAGATTCTTCTATTACTCTGTCAATGGACTTATAGCTTAATTGCTCAACCTTATTTGCAATATCTATTGCTTTTTCAAGATTATTTTCGTTAAGATTTGTGATTCCCGACACTCCGGAATTTTTATTTGAAATCGAAGTAACAGCCGAGTTAACAATGTCCTGAACTTTCATAGGAAAAGATAATCCCTTTAGTTCCATTACTTTCTTAAAATTCTCAACTGTAAAAGGAATTGCATCCTCTATCATCCACTTTGCATTTTCCATTGCAGTTTTATCTGCAGGATCAAAATCAGCCTCTTTTATTATTTTTTCCGCCTGATCCTTTAATGATTCCCAGTTAAGGCTTTCTGCCTTTGGCGCATAATAGCCGTCTGTTTCCAAAGCAATAAAGCTCCCGCCACTTCTGTCTTGTCCGTTTGTAGCATGCTCAGCTATGTAAATATTGTCCATAGTAGGCTGCAGCTTATTAAGCGTCATGTATTTGACCGCACCGTCACTAATGTCAGTAATCTCTGACATTTGCCTAACGGCTGTCATTACTTCTTCAACATTTTCATCTGTTACCGGGATATCGTTTTCATGAAGCGAAGTAATAATATCATTGGCAATCCCTACACTTCCAGTTATGGAAGAGAGCTTGTCCATAGAAATCTCATCCGTATATCCTATTATCTTAGTGCCGGACATAGCGAGAGTTGCCTTTATTTTATCCAATATGGTAACTGTTTCCTCAGGATTCATCTCAGAAAAGTCGAAACCATCAGCTGCTGCCTTTGCAAAATCCTCTGTAGACATATTATTAGCCATAATGGACATATAATTATGACGCAAAGCTGCATCAGTATTCTTTGCCTGTGCCATAATATCGTTTTTCGTTTTTCCACCGTTCTGATAAGCCTCATTATTAAGCCCTTCCATAAATGTTGCTGAGAGCTGACTATTTAGGCTTATACCTTTATTCCCGGTATAATTATGTACTTGTACTGCATCCATGCCCTTTCTTGTTGTTTCAACATCGGATTCCCTTCCGTTTATTGCCTGAAAGTTCATGACCATATGTATCTCCGAATATCATAAAAAGTAAAAAATAAAGGTGACAAACATTAGTTATGTTTATCACCTTTTATTTCGGTTATTTTTTTATAAATCTTTATGTCGGTTTATTTTGTCTTTTTAGCTGATGCTTTCTTATGCGGCTTTATTGCTGATTTTTTATTAACATTCTTAGTTGTATCTTCGGCTGTTTCTTCCTTTTTAACTTCAGCCTTTGCTGACGGATTCTGGAATACAAAAACTTCAGCTCCATACGGAGGAAGAGTCATTGTAATACTGTAATCCTTATAATCGCACAATCCCGGTTCAGCCTTTATACTATCCGGAATGCCTGTTCCGCATCCGGCATATTTCTTATCAGCGCTGTCAAGTATATGCTTGTATGTCCCTGCAAACGGAACGCCAACCTTATAGTTCTGAACTTCCATAGGTGTAAAGTTAATCACAAATAGTATATTATCTTTTCCGTTAGCTGCTCTTCTGTAGAAACTATAAATGCTGTGATCTGAGTCGTCTGCGTTTATCCACTCAAATCCACCCCAGTCATTATCTACTTCATATAGAGCAGGATATTTTCTGTAAATCTGAAGTAGATCACGAACATAGTCCTTAAGTCCTCTGTTTAAATCTTCCTGAAGAAGATACCAGTCAAGCTCTCTTTTTTCACTCCACTCTCTTTCCTGACCAAAATCCTGTCCCATAAAGAGAAGTTTCTTTCCGCTATGCCCAAACATAAAGGTATATCCTGCACGGAGGTTTGCATATTTATCAACCTTGTACCCTGGCATTTTCTCAACCATTGAGCACTTAAGATGCACAACCTCATCATGTGACAAAGGAAGTATATAGTTCTCCGCATTGTTGTAGCTCATGGCAAAGGTCATCATGTGATGAGCACCTTTTCTGAAATATGGGTCAAGCTTCATGTATTCACAAAAATCATGCATCCATCCCATATTCCATTTAAAGCTAAAGTTCAAGCCATCATCTTCTACCGGCGCTGTTATCTTAGGCCATGCAGTAGATTCCTCAGCTATCATCATGACATCCGGATATGTTCCTCTGATTACACTGTTAAGATGCTTGAAAAATTCTATGGCTTCGTAGTTCTTATTGCCGCCATCCTTGTTAGGAACCCACTGACCGTCTCTCTTTCCATAGTCCAGATAAAGCATGGAAGCAACGGCATCAACTCTGAGACCATCAATATGGAATTCCTTAATCCAGAAAAGCGCATTGGCTATAAGAAAGTTCTTAACTTCATTCTTTGCAAGATTAAATATCTTGGTTCCCCAATCGGGATGCTCGCCTTTTCTTGGATCGGGATCTTCATAAATGCATGTTCCGTCAAAGCATCCGAGTCCGAATTCATCAGGACAGAAATGTGCGGGAACCCAGTCAAGTATTACTCCTATGTTATTCTTATGGAGCTGATTTATAAGATACATGAAATCCGTAGGTTCTCCATAGCGTGAAGTTGGAGCATAATAACCTGTCACCTGATATCCCCATGATCCATCAAAAGGGTGCTCAGCTATACCTATTAACTCAATGTGAGTGTATTTCATTTCCTTCAGGTATTCCACAATTCTGTCTGCAAATTCTCTATAGCTGTAAAATCCATCCTCTGTTCCATCAGGATGTTTCATCCACGATCCGATGTGACACTCATATATAGCAATAGGCTGCTTATTTAAGTCTTTACCCTTTTTATTCTCATACCACTTGCTGTCACTCCACTTGAATCTTGAAAGATCTGTGGTTCTGGAAGCATTGCCGGGTCTTAATTCCGCATAATTTGCATATGGATCTGCTTTATAAAGTTTTCTTCCATCCTGTGTATATATAAGATATTTGTACAGTTCTCCTGTTCCTACACCGGGAATAAAAAGCTTATATATCCCCATATTTCCGATTCTCTCCATTGGATACATGTCCTCATCCCAACCATTGAAAGAACCGATTACATGAACTGCAGCCGCATTAGGCGCCCAGACAGCAAAAAACATACCCTTTACGCCATTTTCCTCAGAAACATGTGCTCCTAATTTTTTATAAATGTCATAATGAGTGCCCTGTCCGAACAAGTACTCATCCGCGTCTGAAATAAAAACTGTCTGACCCATATATTATCCCCTTTTAGAAAAAATTTTGAAAGTATTCTTATTATAGCATAGATTCTTGAACGCTTTTTCATCTTAGCGTTCAAGAAGTCATAGGTTTTTGTTTTCCATTTTACATTTGATAATTCACTTTTTTAAATCAGTGAAGAAAGTCTTTCTCACGAAGAATAATCATATCCTCATTATCAAATCTTTTCCTCAAAAGTACATCAAAATAATGTCCGATTGAATGTTTGTCAGCGTAGTATATTGCATCGTCAACCATTTCCTTGACCTCAGATACAGTAACCTCGTGATCCAAAGTCTGTCTCTCGGAAATCTTCTGATGAAGCGCAAGTATTCCCAAATTATCTATAACATGTTCCTTTTCAAGAGCATATTGCTCCGCATAAGCAACAAGCGAATCATCATCAAGTGCCTCTATATCTACGCGAACATTAAAGCATTTATTAAGATCGGGATATTTATCGAGCAACCTGTCTATATCATCCTTAGTATCCTCGATGACTACTATGTATCCCTTGTTTTCATTTTGAAGCTGTTTAAGGAGTGTCTTTACTGTATCCTCCTTAAGGTCTGCAGCTCTTCGGATGATCAAAGCTCCGTTAACTATCTTATCAAGAATGGAGCTTACAGAGCTCTTATTAAGCTTCATGGCGGTAATCATTGCAACTTTTCCTGAGAAATTGGAGTCTGTCGCCTGAACTGCCTTTATTAATCCCTTTGCAAGGTTGACTGTTCCTGCTCCCTCCTCTCCTGTAACGATGGCATTATTGGTATACGCAGCCATACTCAGATTATCAATAGCTCTGATTATCTGTTTTCTAGACTTCTTATAATGAATATAAGGTCCAAAAAGTCCCTTCTCTTCAGGAGTCATTACTCTGACTCTCTGCTCAAGACCGGCATCCTCAGTCTCATCCTCCAGGTCGGTTGCCTTATCATCTTTCTTTATTTCAGTTTGCTTTTCAGACTTATTGATTTCTTCTGTCTCTTTTTTTGCAGAAAGCTCTGCAATATCAACAGCTTCTTCTTTTTCCTCTATATCTTCTGACTCTACCGTTTCCGACTCTTTTATTTCATCAGACTCTTTATCTTCTTTGTCTTCCTCAGATTCCGGCTGCTCTTCTGTAGCAGATTCATTCATCTTTATTTCTTTTAAGCCTAAAGCTGTTGCTGCTTCGAGTCCTACTTCTTCTGATTTGATCTCAGTTGTTTCTCCAAGATCCATTTCCGCAGCAGACTTATCATTATCTTCCTCTTCTACAGGAGCTTCTTCCTCTGTCTTTGCTTCTTCCAAATCTTCTCCGGTAATCTGTACAAACGAAGTAGTATTCTGGAGATCGTCCACTGTTTTTATCTCTTTTGATCCTTCTGCGTCATTAGAAAGTTCCGTTTCTGACTCATTTGAAGCGGGTTCTTCCGTAATCTCATCAAAAGATTTTTCCTGTGTGTCTTTTTCTTTGGGCTTTTCATTATAAGCAGCTTCTAAGAGTGCGTCCTTAAGATTCTCATCAAAATCCTTGAACAATTCGCCTGTTTCAGAAGCCATCAGCTTTTTAACATTCTTAAGCTGTTTCTCCTGCTGGGTCTTCTTATAATTTTCCCAGTCATTCATAAACTCACTGATGCTTATCTGCCCGGTAATCTGACGTTCAACCTGCTTAGCATCATCTATTGCTATGCTAATCTGTCCGTCCTTTTCCTGTGAAAGCATTTTATCAAAATGACTATTTATCTGATATCTTACGTTAGGTCTTATGACTGCTCCGGGAACCTCATCCTGCAAAGGTTCATCCATGAAAACAACGCCCTTATACATAGTGTGGTCATTCATGGTGGATGCGGCAATATTTGCTGCAATCTCTTTGTCTTCTAATTCCTGTGATATAGGAGTTTTATCAGGCAAAGGAGCTTCCTCCCGACTTATTCCTGTTTCTTTTAAGGAATCAGATTTCCAAATTTTTGTTTCAAACAGATTATCTTCATTGTCTGCCGGAATATTATTGATTTGTGCATCATCTGCGTGAGTATTGTCAATCTGTGGTTCTTCAATCTTTGAATCTCCACTATGAGATTCTTCAATCCGGGATTCATCCATTGATGATTCTTCCTGAGGAATATCCTCCTTCTTATCCTCATAAAAAAGCTCCGACATAGAAGGCCCTGTTATGTCCTCGGTAGTGTCAAACATATCACCTGCATCAGTATTCTCTGTCTCGTCGCCCTCTTTTACAACCTGAGGTCCATGCGCATCTGCAAAAAGCGCTGCTTCAGGACTATTTGTAAGTACCTCCTTCAGATTCTCAGCTATCTCTTTTTGTAAATCAACTGTATTGTAAGTATCAACATTTATTGTAGGAACAAAGTACGAGTCAGGTGCTTCCTCCGGATATGTTTCCTGCATCGCAGGCTCCTGGACAGGAGCTTCATTAACATAAGCTTCATTCGCAGGATTTTCATAAATTGGAGCACCATATGTCATGCCTTGTGCGGCCTGCTCGTAATTGTTATCAGTCTGATAATTATTCTGTTCAGCAAGCTGTTCATCTGTAATTACCGGAAGCTCTCTTGTCGGTGCTTTTGTAGTGAGAGCTTCGTCTTTTCCCGGAACCTCATTCTCAGGCTCAGGAGCATACAGATTGCCACTTATCTCTGCCTTGTACTTTGCATAAACAGCCTTCTGTTCTGCAGAAAGCGGCTCATGAAGAGCCTTAAGTTCCAGGGCTTTTATGACATATCTGCCCTCTCTCATGTAAAGAAAGAGCTCATCGCATTCCTCTATACACTCTGTAGTAAGTCCCACTCTGTGATATAGGTAAGCCAGTTCATAAGCCCATTTCTCGTTATAATCATGTTTTTTATACTCTTCAAGCACAGCAATACGCTCTTCAAGACTGACATCCTGTGCCTCATAGAGCTTATACTGAAGAATATATCTTGCCGTGTTTCTGGGAGCTAATCTCACAAATTCTTTGTAATACTCTACCGCCTGTACAAATTCTCCCATGGCGATGGCAAGCTCACAAAGAGAGTATACTATTTCTCTGCGGGTAGGACTTCTGTCATAAGCCAGCAGCAAAATATCTCTACTCTCCTCCAATCTTCTGTTTACTTTATATAGATCACTGATGGCACAAAGCATACCGACACTCTTAACCCTCTTCCAGTCAATTGTGTCGGCTATTCTTACTGCTTCTGCAAAGCGCTGTGCTCTTATCAGCGATTTTATCTCTTCTGCCCGAATTTTATATTCTGTTTTATCCAAAATATTGTCCTCTAAAACTTTTTCATACTACATCTAGTGAAATTTTAGCATAGCAGTCTTTTTATGTCAAAATTGTGTCATTAAAATTCCGCATATTTTCGCGGTTTTTCTCTTATTTGTATCCATAATATGGCAAAATATAAATTTAGTTGATAAAATATCATAACAGAACACTTATAATAAGTAAAAATGGAGGCAAACATATGCCAACTCTAGGATGTGCTTCCGGCACCAAAGCTGTTATAGAAAAATATAACCTCAGCATTCAAAAAAAATTCGGGCAGAACTTTCTCATCGATGATTCAGTTTTGAACGGTACTGTTGAGGCTGCCGGAGTAACAAAAGAAGATACTGTTTTAGAAATCGGTCCCGGTATCGGAACAATGACTCAATATATTGCTGAAAGTGCCGGAAAAGTAATAGCAGTTGAAATTGATAAAATGCTTATTCCTATCCTTGCAGATACATTATCCGATTATGACAATGTCAAAGTTATTAATGAAGATATTCTTAAAGTAGATATTGAGAAAATTGTTAATGAAGAAAATGGTGGCAAGCCTATTAAGGTAGTTGCCAATCTTCCATATTACATAACTACGCCTATCCTGATGAGGCTTCTTGAAAGCGAACTGCCTATAGAGAGCATCACCGTTATGGTTCAAAAAGAGGTAGCAGACAGAATGGCAGAAAAGCCCGGTTCCAAGGACTATGGTGCTCTATCATTGGCTGTACAGTATTATACTGAGCCCACCATGGTTCAGGTTGTACCCCCTTCCTGTTTTATACCTCAGCCTGGTGTGGATTCTGCTGTTATCCATTTAAGATGTCACAAGAATCCCCCTGTTGAAGTTACAGATTCAAAATTCATGTTTTCTGTAATACGTGCTTCCTTCGCACAAAGAAGAAAGACCCTTTCAAATGGGGTTTCAAACGGTAATCTTGGATTATCCAGGCAACAGGTTGTAGATGCTCTTGAACAATTAGGTTTAAATCCTTCTATCAGGGGAGAAAAGCTTAGTCTTAGTGATTTTGCCAACCTTTCCAACATTTTATATGCATATTTGGACTAAATTCCAAAAAATACTTTTATGCAATTACATTGATCGGAGAAACTAATGATTTTTGAAACACATGCTCATTTTGATGATGAAGCATTTGACAATGACAGAGACGATTTACTCTCTTCCATGGTTTCAAGCGGCATAGGTACCATAGTCAATGCCACTTCAAGCAAACGAACCGTGGAAGCTTCAATAGAACTTACCAGGAAATACCCTTTTATTTACACTACCATTGGAGTTCATCCAAGTGATTGTGATGAAATGACTGAAGCTGAACTGAAATGGCTCGAGGAAATGTGTTCCTATGACAAAGCTGTAGCTGTCGGTGAGATTGGTCTTGATTATCATTATGACGAACCCTCAAAGGATATACAAAAAAAATGGTTTGAAGCACAAATAGAACTTGCAAGACGTGTGCATTTTCCGATGATCATACATTCCCGTGATGCTGCAAAAGACACTCTTGATATAATGAAAAGTTTAAATGCCGGGGACATCGGCGGAGATATTCATTGCTTTTCCTATTCTGTTGAAACGGCAAGAGAATACTTAAATATGGGCTTCTATATAGGAGTTGGTGGTGTTATAACCTTTAAGAATGGCAGAAAACTGCGCGAAGTTGTTGAATACGCACCAATAGAGCAAATCGTACTTGAAACAGATTCTCCATATCTTGCTCCTGAACCCTACAGAGGAAAACGTAATTCTTCTCTAAATCTCCCGCTTATAGCACAAAAGATAGCAGAAATTAAAAACATGTCTGCAGAAGATGTAATTTCTATTACAGAAAAAAATGCAAGGAAACTATACCATATGTAATAAAAGCTGCCATCAGGCAGCTTTTATTAATTATCATTTAATTCCGAAAGAACTATCTTTCCTTCATTTATCGTATCCTTTACATTAATGATTCTTTGGTTAGATGATCCTCTGAATTTTAGTGAAATATTTTTAAGATCTATAACGAATTCTCCATCGACAAGAACATCTATCATGGATAATATCTTTTCTGTATCCTCGCAATGGCATCTCTTATTATTTTTGTCAGTAAGCTCTTCCCATACATATCCTGAATAGATCCAAATAGTTTTATTTGGTAATTCTTCTCTAACTCTTTCTATAAACGGACGAAGACTCTTCTGGTTAACTATCTCCATAGGTTCTCCTCCGAGAATAGTAAGACCTGTTACATACGCGGGACGAAGGGATTCGATTATTTCATCTTCCACCTCTCTTGTGAAAGGTTTTCCAAAATCAAAATCCCATGTTTCTTCATTAAAGCACCCTTTGCAATGATGTGTACATCCTGACACAAAAAGAGATGTTCTTACACCTGTTCCGTTTGCTATATCTGTTTTTTTTATTTCTGCATAATTCATGGCTTTACGATTCCCTTCGGTTCCTATAAACACAGCAATGCGGTATATAAATTTTTTAAAAAGGAGCTACCTAAAAAGATAGCTCCTCCCCTATGTATATACCTTTTCAATCCTCCCAAATTATCAAAGGTGCAATACTCTTTCCTTTATCTCCTGTGTTCTTCCCTGGTTCCAATACTGAGTTCCAATATACCCACAGGTTCTTCTGGCTACATTCATCTTGGACTGATCAGTGTTGCCACAATTAGGGCACTTCCAAATCAGCTTGCCGTCAATGTCATTCTCTATCTGTATCTCGCCGTTATATCCACAGCACTGACAGTAATCGCTCTTTGTATTGAGCTCTGCATACATAATATTTTCATATATATACTGCATAACTGCAAGTACAGCTTCAATATTATCGTTCATATTCGGAACCTCAACATAGCTAATGGCGCCGCCGGGTGAAAGAGCCTGGAATTCCGATTCAAACTTGAGCTTGGTAAAGGCATCAATCTTCTCGGTTACATGAACATGATAACTGTTTGTAATATAGTTCTTATCTGTTACGCCATCTATTATTCCAAATCTCTTTTGAAGTGCTCTTGCAAATTTATATGTAGTAGATTCAAGTGGTGTTCCATATAAACTGAAGGAAATATTGGTTTCCTTTCTCCATTTAGCACACTTGTCATTCATGAACTGCATAACTCTGAGGGCAAAATCCTTACCTGCGGGATCTGTATGGGTTACGCCCTTCATAAACTTGGTACATTCGCAAAGACCTGCATAACCAAGAGAAATGGTTGAATAGTTGCCATAGAGCAGCTTATCTATTGTCTCTCCCTTTTTAAGTCTTGCCAGTGCACCGTTCTGCCAGAGAATTGGTGCAACATCAGAAGGTGTTCCCAAAAGACGATTATGCCTGCACATCAAAGCTTTCTTGCAAAGTTCTGTGCGCTCCTCCATGATTTCCCAGAATTTAGACTCATCACCGCCTGATGAACATGCAGCATCCACAAGGTTAATTGTCACAACGCCCTGGTTGAAACGTCCGTAGTACTTATGCTCACCTTCCGTGTAATTCTGAGCCTTGGAAATATTGCCCTTATTGCAAAGACCTTCTGCATTATCTTCACTGTCGACAGTCAAAAAGCTTCGACATCCCATGCAAGGATATACATCTCCGCCCTTATATTCCTTCATCTTCTTAGCTGAAATATAATCAGGAACCATTCTCTTAGCAGTACATTTTGCTGCAAGCTGTGTCAGATACCAATATCTTGTTCCTTCCTGAATATTATCCTCATCAAGAACATAAATAAGCTTAGGGAATGCAGGAGTAATATATACTCCCTTTTCATTCTTAACACCGATTATTCTCTGTTTAAGCATCTCCTCAATAACAAGAGCAAGGTCATCTCTGAGCTGTCCCTCAGGAACCTCATCAAGATACATAAATACTGTGATAAAAGGTGCCTGACCGTTGGTGGTCATTAATGTGATAACCTGATATTGGATAACCTGAACTCCTCGCTCGATTTCCTTTCGAACTCGCATCTCAGCTATCTCATTAATCTGATCATCAGTTGCATCCATTTTTGCATCTATGAATTCCTGACGTACTTCTCTTCTAAACTTCTGTCTGCTAACATCAACAAACGGTACAAGGTGTGAAAGAGTAATACTCTGTCCGCCATACTGTGAGCTGGCAATCTGTGCAATTGCCTGTGTAGCGATATTACAAGCTGTGGAAAAGCTCTTCGGACGCTCGATCATTGTTTCTGAAATGACAGTACCATTCAGAAGCATGTCCTCGAGATTCACCAGACAGCAGTTGTGCATGTGCTGAGCAAAATAATCAGAATCATGGAAATGAATGATTCCATCCTTATGTGCCTTCACAACATCCTCAGGAAGAAGGAATCTGCGTGTTATGTCGCGGCTTACTTCGCCTGCCATATAATCTCTCTGAACACTGTTAACAGTGGGATTCTTGTTGGAATTCTCCTGCTTAACCTCTTCGTTGCTACACTCGATAAGAGACATGATCTGTTCGTCAGTTGTGTTTGACTTACGAACAAGAGCATGACGATAACGATAGGTTATATATTTACGGGCAACCTCAAACTTCCCGGACTCCATGAGACCATCCTCAACCATGTCCTGGATTTCTTCTACATTGGCAGCTCTGGTGAGTTTTCCACACTTTTCCTCAACCTTTTCTCCAATTTTCTTAATCTGATCTTCAGACAAGCTCTGATCCGGAGTCACTTCCTTATTTGCTTTCTCAATGGCTGCCAAAATCTTAGAGCCATCAAAAGTAACTTCTTTTCCGCTTCTCTTAATAATCTTCACTGGTTAACCCCCTGGAAATATTTGCTTAAAATAATTTTTTAGATAAAGAATAGCCACTGAAACTATATCTTGTGGCTATATATAAACTATAATACATTATATTGTATAAATCAAGTGACAATTTATCGTTAGTGAAAATTTCTCACAAACTCAAGCCTGTTATGCATTCTAAGGTATTTTGACAACCTTATGTTATCCGTTATTTCGTCTCCTGACTCATAGTATGTAGTTTTAAATGTAACCACTATATCTTGTGGTGTATTAAAAATCAAACCACTATCCCCTTCCTTAGCCATAGTGATGTCCAAAACCTCTCCCAGATGACGAATTGTTCCATAATTCCCATCTATAAGCTGCACCTTGTCACCAAGGATCTCTCTGTACATAGGTTTAAAATAATTAAAATGTGTGCAACCAAGTACCAGAGAACTGTATTTTTCGTCTGTCGCATTTACCGTCATGAATCTTTGTCTGACATAGTCCCTGACGCTATCACTGTCATATTCTTCTCTCTCTGCAAAGCATACAAGCTCCGGCATTTCCAAAAGATCAGCCTTGTGCCGGACATCTACTCTCATCAGAAGCTTTGCAAGCTTCTTTTCCCTTATAGTTACAGGAGTTGCCATAACCAGAATTCTTTTATCTTCATCACCATTTTTTTCTACCGCAGGCTTAACTGCAGGCTCCATCCCCAATATAGGAAGGCTATACTTTTCACGCATGGCTGCAACTGCAACACTTGTAGCAGTATTGCAGGCAATAACTATGGCATCTACATTCTTAGTTATAAGAAATTGCACAATCTCATCCACAAAGTGCAAAATTTCATTCTCAGATTTCGTTCCATATGGTACATGCCTTGTATCTGCATAAAAAATATATTCCTGGTCAGGAAATCTATGATAAGCTTCATTTAAAACTGATAGTCCACCTATACCTGAATCAAAAATTCCTATTCGCATATCGTTCCTCATTGTTGTATCATTATTAATTATGAAAGAATCATTTACTTTAGAATTACAAAAATTATATGATGACACCCACGTAAGCCCTCTCGTTCAGGAGGTATGTGAGTATTATGCGTCCGGCATCGATTACGAAGACGGTTCTTATATGGAAGAAATCGAACCGCGTGAAATCTTTGAGCCTGTGTACACCCTCTTTTTATTACAGAGAAGAGAAAGCATACTTGATGAGTTATCCTACGTTCGCAAAAAATATCCCCATCTGTTCACTTGTGTGGAACAACTCTATGAGGATATTCTTATACATATGGATGTATCTTCTCTTGAAAAAGAAAATGTACAAAAACTTATATCTGCGCTTAATGACAAACCTGATTCCGATGAAATCTTCAACAAAATTGAGTCATTATGCTCAAGGTATGAAAATATTTCGGATGCACTTGATGCGTTTTGTTCCTGGATACATAATTTTTATTCCTGAACAGTAGCATATTTCATCACGCAAAACAAAAGCTGATCTTCATATTTTACCTGAGCCCATTCTCCATCATCACTGACACAAACTCTCTCCAAAACCGTACCTTCCGGAACCTGAACGACTATAAAATCGTCGCTTGCAACACTGGGAGTGTTACGGAGATTGAGAGCTGCTGTTGTAACTATCCTGTCGTCTGTTCTGGTGTAGCCTGCAAGCTCACCCACTACTGTTTCGACCTGGGCTTCCTCATCCAGCTCGGGCCTGAAATATGTATCATATACCTTTGATTTAAAAATAAGTCCTATAAGCACCAGTATTATTATACCTGTGATGATCGAAGAAATTCTTACTATTATAAGAGGAATAATCTCATCCTCATCATCTTCCTCATTCCCGGCTTTAGTTTTGGGTTGGCGCTTTTTTTCTTTTACTGCCTCTTTGGCAGTTCTTTTTCTTATTGCCTGAGATTTTTCTTTTTCAGGTTCTGGTCTGCTCCTTTTTCTAATAGCAGGTTCCGGCTCCTTACGTTCTTCTTCATGTACTTCAGGCTCTTCTATATGAAAATCTTCATCAAAATAGAATTCATCAGAATCCTCATCCAATGCCTGTCTTTCTCTATCCATTGCTTCATGCTGAGTTCTATAGTATTCTTCTCTCTCTTCCGCACTTAAAAAATCAAGCGGATCCTGAATTTGTATGTTTATTTCCTCTGTAGCCTGCTCATCACGATTTATTTTTTTTCTATAGTCATTAAAATTTCTGATATTGTCCGACATGACTTCTCCTCCGGGAAATCCCTTGGTCAACATCTCCCCCAAATAAACAGTCAAATTGTTTATACTCTGCTCAAATAAAATAGCTCGGGCAGACTTTTATCGTCCACCCGAACTCTATATTATCACATATTAAATTTAATACAAACTTATGATACAACCTTGTCAATCATGCTCTGAAGTTTAGCCTTGCTTTGAGCTCCGACAGCCTGATCCACAAGCTCTCCGTCCTTAATAAATGCAAACATAGGTATAGACATTACTCCGTACTTCTGAGCAATTTCAGGCTGTTCATCCACGTTTATTTTTCCAACCTTAAGCTCTCCGTCATACTCCTTTGCGAATTCATCAATCATAGGAGCCATCATCTTGCAAGGTCCGCACCAGTCAGCCATAAAATCGATAAGAACTGGAATCTTACTGTTGAGAACTTCCTCTTCAAAGTTGTCTGTTGTAAATGTGTACTCAGCCATTGTCCACCTCTTTCCGCGATAAGTACTATCGCTTTACTTAAAATAATGTAACCACCCTACCGCTTTATAATATATTTGAAGATTGGATTCCCTTTAGCGGAAAACTTCTCCTCATATTCGGTCATTATATTTCCTTCATTCATAGATGTATCATTGTGAAGGTCATAGGTCACAGCTTCTGCATGCCATCCTGCAGTATTAAGCTCCATTAATGAAAAATCAAAAAGGTCTCTGTTATCTGTTTTAAACTCAAGCTGACCATCCTTTTTTAGTATCTGGTCATATCTGTTAAGAAAACTACTTGATGTCAGTCTTCTCTGAGCATGTCTTTCCTTTGGCCATGGATCAGAAAAATTCAGATAAATTCTATCCACTTCTTCTTTATCAAATACTTCCGTAATGATCTCTGCTTCCATACGGATAAATCTGACATTTGTTAGCTCCAACTCCGTCTGTTTCTGAACAGCTCTTAAAAGAACACTCGAATACTTTTCAATTCCTACATAATTTATATCAGGATTAGCAGCAGCTAAATCCATTATAAAACGTCCTTTTCCGGTTCCAACCTCTATTCTGATGGGATTATCATTCCCGAATACTTCTTTCCACTTACCCTTGTTCTCTTCAGGGTTATCGATAGTGAATGAACTCTCTGCAATCTTTTCTCTGGCTCCTGCAATATTTCTAAGCCGCATATTTTTATCATTACCTTTCAATGTATAATTTAATTGTACCATAAATCGGTTAGGTATGACACATTATCTCGATTTATGTAAATCCCTAAATTAAGCTGTAAACTGTAAAAATCAGCTCGATTGGATATGCCCCTGACTCCATTGCTTAAAAGTTTTAAAGCTTTGTCTTTGGTTTTATCCACTTTTAGTGTATCATAGATTAGCAGATTGTTGCTATAAGGAGTTTTCAATGAATCACAGATACCATGGGAAAAAACTAAATATTATGGCTTTGACCTTCTCAATTATTGCTGTTATTTTGACGAACTCTTTTACATGCTATGCAGAAACTGATCTCGAAAGTGCTGCAACCTCCAGAAAAGAGCTTCCTATTCAAAGTAATGATATACCAGGATGGCCTGAAGGTCCTCAGATAGGTGCCGAAGCTGCAATTCTTATGGATATAAACACAGGAACCATTCTTTATGAAAAAAATATTCACGAAGAGCTCTTTCCTGCAAGTACCACAAAGATTATGACTTGTCTTCTTGCAGTTGAAAATGCAAGTCTTGATGATAGAGTGGATTTTACATATGATGCTATTCACTCAGTACCTTCCGACGGCTCAAAAATTGGAATGGATGCCGGCGAATATCTCTCACTTGAGGAATGTCTTTACGGTATCATGGTTGGTAGTGCAAATGAAGTTGCTAATGCCGTAGCAGAGCATGTAAGCGGGTCTATCGATTCATTTATAAAGCTTATGAATGACAAGGCTAAGTCGCTGGGCTGCACTAATACACATTTTTCAAATACCAATGGACTTCAATCCTCCGATCATTACACGAGTGTATATGACCTTGCACTTATTTCTTCCGAATTTTTTTCGAATGAACTCCTATGCAGAGTCGGAAACACTCCAAGATATCACTTTGAACCAAGTGCCGGTCAGCCTGATGATTTTTATTTAAATAACAAACATAAACTAATAACCGGAGAAATTCCATATGACGGAATAATAGGTGGTAAAACAGGATACACCGATCTTGCCAGAGAAACTCTTGTAACCTGTGCTGAAAGAGGCGGTATGAAGCTTGTTTGTGTTGTTTTCATGGAGGAATCTCCTGCACAATTCACCGATACGGTTACGCTTTTTGATTATGGCTTTAATAACTTTAAAACCGTTAACATTAAAAGTGAAGAAACAAGCTATATTCCGCAAGACAATTCATTTTTTTCTTCGGATAAGGATATTTTTTCAACACAGAATTATTATTTGGAATTTGCAAAATCCGATTATGCCATTCTTCCTATAAACGCCACACTCTCAGATACCGTATCCACTGTATCCTATGATGAAGACTCAGACGAAACCGGACATATCGCTACTATCAATTATTCCTTTAACGGAGTATCCGTTGGATCCGGACACGTAATAATTTCTCAGAATTCTTCCTTGCCATCGGATAATGGTGAAGATCCTGCAGACAGAATGGTTTACATAAACATCAAATTCATAATAATACTAATATCTGTTATTGGAGGATCTCTTGTATTTCTAATCTATGTTTCATCGCTTATAGGTGCTTACAGTACCGGAGTAAGCCGTGAAGACAGAAAACGACTAAACAGAAGAAAAAGAGAAGCAAAAAAGAGAAGCGGACCAAGGTTTTGATCTCCTCATTTTTCTTTTTGAATATGCGGAAGGCGGATTGATAATCGTTCAATCCGCCTTTTTCTTATGGTCACCCAATCTGTTATAGCTCTTCTTTTCAGATTTAGCTTTCATTTCCTCCATCTCTTTATCGGAAATAAATTTAAGTGTTTTTACTGCATAATATTTTTGACTCTCTGCTTTTTTTAATCTGACTTTCGCCTTCATAAATCCATGCTCTTTGCAAAGTGATACGCTATAAAAATGTTTCCCGTTATTTGAAAACCACTTTACCTTTCTTTTGATCGGCTTATTGCAAAGATAGCATTTCGTCCCCATGACTTCCGGATCAGAGAGTAATTCTTCCTTAGTTTTAAACTCTCTGGAAATATACTTCGCATAGTGTTCGAAGATAATATGCACTTCCTGATCCTTAGTCTTCGGAGTTACATAGTTGTCAAAAGAATAGTTATAAAAAACCTTCCTGCTAAGTTCGCAAAAAATCCTCGCTGTATAATCCGCATCAGAAAGAGCTCTGTGAAAAGCAGAATCCTTCTCCATTCCAAGGCTTTCTGTCGCATGCTCCAAAGATCTTCTCATTTTTCCATCTTCATACTGAATGCTGAAGAGCTTCTGCACATCATAAAACGGAAGTGGCCTGTCAGACAAAAGCGGTATATCATAAAAGTCCATATTTCTTTGAAGCTCCGTAAGATCAAGCGGACCCCAGGTACAAAATGTTGGCTCATCACCACACCACTCCAAAAAATCGTTAATTACAGTTACGAAATCATCACCACTTTGCAAATCTTCCATAGAAATATGTATCAGGTCTTCGGTTATCTTATGCATCTTCTTATATACCTGAGGCCTGATAAGACGACTGAATTCGCCTGTCCTTTTTCTGTTCTCGTCAAGTCTGACCGCACCAATCTCTATGATTTCAAAAGGCAAAGATTTACCATTCTTTTCCTTTACCGTCTTTCCCTGATTCCATTCCAAATCAAATACAATATAATTTCCCATTAAGGCTTAATACTCCTTGGCAGGTGTCCAATATTCCTGTCCATAAATATCTGTGAATTTAAAAGAAACAAGCACCTTTCCATCTCCAACATTATTATTGGAGATATGCATGTCTTCCATTTTTCCATCAATAATCATAGGTTCTCCGAGATGATATTTATCCTGATATTTCTGATTATAATCATAAAAGTCACAAAGAAAATCTATTCTGTCACCACTTTGAAGTTCTGTAAGGTTTTTTGCTATAGTCTCTGTCTCGCCTTCCACATAATCATAGCTTACACCTGCTACATAACCATTCTCATTTTCTGAATCAAATATCAAAATAAGATTTGCTCTCACACCGTTGATATCACAAGGTACTCTGCCCATTATAGCATAGCTGTTATCATCGCCTTGCGTATCGATTCTATAATAAGCAACTGTTTGTCCATCAATTGTAATCCAGGTCCTGTCAGATGGTGCAATAGGATTACCTTCCTCATTTATATCATAAGAATTATCAAGACCAAGGTCGATATAACCTGTTCCATCATCATAAAAAAGATTTACATCAAGATCCTGTATAAGATCCCACTGTTCAGATGGCATCTGAATAACATCTTTTCCATCTGAATCCGTAGTCCACATCAGATTACTTAAGTCAAAACTGTTATTTGAAATGTAATTAGCCATAGTCTTGGCATCAATTCCTTTTCCAAAGAATGAGGAATTTGAAGCATCAAGACCTGAAATGCCTGTAACGCCACCGGTTATCATGCTTTCAAAAAGCTCTGTCAAAACATCCGTACCGGTTATCATCTGTCCGGTACCCATTGCATTTCCAAATATGCTTCCTGCAGGAGATGTAGTTCCTCCCTGCGCAACCTGACCGGCTACCTCCATTGAAGCAAACTTCTGAATACAGTCTGTATAGCTCTCATCCATCCCGATTGCTTCATATGTACTTACCATATTATCCACTTTAGAAGTCTTTTTATATGGAAAGTATATTGAAAGTCCATACGCGTTAGTCATATTCTGACTTGTTTTATTATATTTCACGCATCCTTTTAACGCCTCGGCCAATTCTTTTCCATCCTGTGTTCCCATATTTGACGCAAGATGAATAATATCTACCTGGTCAATTTTTGAAGAGGATGCAAACTCTCTTGCCTCAGATCTGGCATTTGCAACTATTTTATAATTATCTGTTGATATTTTCTCAGATGTGGCTGTCGCAAATTCTTTAAGCTCACCCGGAACTGTATTCTGAATTTCAGCAAGGTCAATAAGAGAAAGGGTTGTCTTCTGTCCCCTGCATGTTCTCGCACATTCATCCGTATATGTGTCAATTATCATTTTTGCAAGCTCAGGCGTCTCCATGGATGGATTATCTGAATATGCATTTAGCCAATCCGTATAAAACCAGCCGACTCCGGGTTCAGTTTCCTCAGATGCGATCATGTAATCAGCATAATTAGCTGTAACAAGTGCGGTCTCTACTGTAGCCATCAGGCAGGCATCAAATCCTATAAAATCATAGGTTATACCACTATCCTTTAATGCCTTATTTATCTCGGAAAGGTCCATTGATCCTTCCGCAGCAAATTTCTCATCATATCCATATCCGCTGACTGATCCGCCGCCATGATCCCAGAAAATCAGGTCATATCTGTTAGCAGGAAAATTATTCGCAGTCCACTTTATAAATTCCGTCAGATTGCCGGGATCTGTCATTGGCTTCTCACCAAGATTATCCTGCAATAAGGATATTCCCTTATTTTTTATCTGATAGATTTGATTTGTTTTACTGGATACAACATTATTTTGCCATTGTTTACAGCCACCTGTATAAACAATAATATTTATATTATCGCTTATATCTGCTGCCATCATTTCCTGAAGATCCCTTGTAGCCATCTGGCTTCTTGACTCCAGATCCGTACCACACATATATACCATGATGGTGGTCTTATCTGACCCATCGCCGATTATCTTCGTTCTTTTTTCTCTTGAGCCCTCAGCAACATTCCTGTTAAGTACACCTGTATTTGGATTATCACTCCAGGCGCTGTTTGCCTGACCATAATAACCTGTTCCTCCTCCAAGAAGAGTCCCTAAAAGTGAACCCATATCTGAGTTTTGATTGTTCGGAACATTTTGACTTATAGCTGTACCGCTTCCTGTCTCTGTATAAGAAGTATCGCCTCCTGAAAATCCCCCCATAAGGCTGCCAATTCCGCCACCGCCTCCAAGTAATAATATTGCAAGAATAATTATTATTGAAAGCGGACTTCTTCCTCCGCTTCTCTGAGAACCGCCACCACCTGTGGTACCATTTCCTCCGGATTTTCCCGAATATCCATCACCTGATCCTACCGGACCTCCGCCAAGTCCTTCCCCTCTCTTATGAACTCCGGAACCTCCATCCTCAATATTCTTTTTCCTTCGTATTGGCTGATTTGCCATGAATACCCTCTCCTTATCTCATACCTTGACTGTTTTATATATCAGAAGTAAATATTTTCTTACTGAAATTATCACATATATATAATCTTCTTCCCTGAATACATAATCCAATTGGTGAAACCGGTGCTATATCAGGATTTCTGTCATCCTTTATCTCCATGGTGTTCACCTGACCGTCCTTAATAATACGTACTGCACTGTTTACTGTATCGGCAACAAAAACTGTACCATCACCTGAAACTGCAATACCCTTTGGAGATGCAAATGTAGCTTCCGCTGCCAGACCATCTTTATCTCCCTCTTCACCGGTTCCTGCCACAATTTCTATATCGCCTTCATTTTTCTTGGAGCTTACATCTGTGGCATTTATCCTGACTATTCTGTTCTTTCCTGATTCCGCTATATATAAATAACCTGCATTAAAACTGATTCCCATCGGACTTTCAAGTCCATCTGCAAATGTCGATACTTCACCGCTTTCCGTAATAATCTTAACTGAATCTGAATGAGTATCGGATACAAAGAGATGACCTGCTCCATCAGAAGCTATTCCTGTGGGATAATTATATTCATCATTTCCGCTTACTGAGTTAATAGTATTTACTTCATTATTACTTATAATTCTTACAACATTATTATCAGTATCGGATACAGCTATTCCTGAAAGAAATGGTGCAACATCCCATGGAAGCTTAAAAAGTGCCTCCTCCGCAGAGGCATCGTTATAACCACCCTGAGGCTTATCATATATATCCCTTGAACTGTCTGCTCCTGCCAGGATACTTACTCCCTCAGCAGATACTTGCCATACACATTTTGAAAATGTATCAGTAACATATAAACAGCCATCATAGCTGCATATTCCACAGGGTTCTACTGTATCAGGAAGAACTGATAAATCAAAATCTATATTTTCCTCATTAGTAGATATACCTTCATAATCCTTTGAATCCGGTACGGAATCTGCAGAATCAGATGAGTCATACAAGCCTTCTTCGGATGCATTTTCATCCTCCGAAGCCTTTTCTGTACTTTTTTCTTTGAAAAGACCACAGGCCACCATCGTAACAGTAAATCCTGTTATTATCAGAACAATAACAAGTAATACCCATTTTAATCCATTCTTCTTTTTCTTATTCATTGCATCCCCCTACACTTAATAAACCTTTTTAAGAATGAATTCTTTATAACTTATATTATAGCTGATAATGCATTGTTATGCCCGATTATTCTCTCCAATATGACTTTATTTCCTTAATGTCATAGCTTTTTAAAACTATGCCATCATAAGTATGACATACCTCAAAAATCGCTTCTGCACCTGTTTTCGTTTCTTTGCTATGTCCCTGATCTGCCCTAAAATTACCGAGAGAATA
This sequence comes from Butyrivibrio sp. NATIVEDY162, assembly GCF_045999815.1. Lineage (GTDB taxonomy): Bacteria > Bacillota > Clostridia > Lachnospirales > Lachnospiraceae > Butyrivibrio. The sequence goes on along the minus strand of NZ_CP172573.1, from coordinate 2,423,010 downwards.
ATATATAAGCAACTGCTCTCCATCTTCCTTTTTCACAAGTTCCATATCCTGAACTACATGTGGATGAGAGCCTATTACCACATCAGCTTTTGTGGAAGAAAAAAACTTTGCCATATCTTTTTGTTCATCACTTATTTCCGTTTTATATTCATCTCCCCAATGAACAAAGATCACAGTAAAATCTGCTTCCTTACTTGCACTGTCAATTTCTTTTTTTACTCTTTGCTTATCTTTTTCAGTTGTGGGGAGATAATGAACCGCATTAGGATATTCCTTTGATATGTCAATTCCATTCGTTCCGTATGTATATGAAAAAAGAGCAAATTTGATTCCATTTTTGCTGATCATTTCATATGGCTGGTATTCCTTATCGTTGCTATTCTGTATGCCTACACAGGTTACTTTGTTCTTCTTATAAAAATCAGTTGTAACATCTATTCCGTATATTCCCTTATCAAGAGCATGATTATTCGCACACACTGCAATATCAAAGCCTGAATCTACTATTGCCTTCCCGACAGATAAAGGCGAACCAAATCTTGGATAGTCTGAGACAGCACTCTTTTTATCCACAAAAATTGTCTCTTGCGCAATTGCAGCGATATCAGCCGACTCAATTTCCTTCTTATATGATTTATATAAGAAATCGTATCTCCCGTTTTCCTTGTTATAGGCGTATTCAAGCATTCTTTTGTGGATAATATTATCTCCAAAGGCAATAAATGTAACCTCATTATCAATATTTTTTAAACCAAATGAGTTCCATATCCATAGAGAACATTCTTCATTTGTGTCTTCAAGAAGCAAAATGGAATTATCTTTTTCCATAGGCTTCATTCTGGTTACAAATCTTCCAATATCCGAGGCAAACCATTTTGCCGTTACTTTGCCTTTTTCCTCTATATCATATATATAAATATGCTGAGTTAGATCATCCTTATCTTCAATAGTCCAAAACGGTTTTTCCTTCCCATACTTGCCCTTTTTCCACAAAAGAAGAATTAGTTCCTCATCACCGTTTCTGTCTATATCAGTAATAATCTCATCCTGTATCTGATATTCACTATTACTTTCCCACAGAATATCATCTTTGTTCCTTAGTTTTACATGTCTCTCACTTAGTTCAAAAATATATCCTTTTGAAGTACTAATAGATTTTTCCTGCCACGTAACCCATAAAGGAGCGGGATTTTCAGTGCTTTTAGCATTTACATTATATGTATTTGTCATTATATAAATGGCTGCTGCTATGAAAAGCAGCAGCCATTTTGAGTTCGTATTTTTTAGCATAATTATTTAAATCATTTGAAACGATAACTCATTGTCCATTCAGGTTTTTCAGGTTTTTTATCATTTTCAATCCAATTCCAATCATCATCAAGATAACCACCAGAGAGTGCATTTCTCCACTCGGAATCTGTCATCCTTTCAGAAATCGGAACGCTAAACTGGTAGAAGCTGTATACACTTCCGCTTCCGACATGAAGCTCCCCATCTATAGGAAATACCACATACATTATGTCTGCTTTTCCTGATCCGACTTCTAGTACCTGACCATTAGGATCTGTTGCTATATCAGCAATTACAGGACAGGGTGCCTGATAACTATAAATGATTTCTTCCTCACTGCCTTTATTAACCTCAAGCCAGAAGTGCTCAAGATTTCCACCATAGGTTCTAATAAAGTCATAATCATCATCACTTAATGCTTCGTTCTTGAGTTCCTTCTCTGAAATATTTAAAAGTTTCATCGCTATTTCTGATAAAAGTTCAAGATTCTTCTTATCATCAGCGTCCAGCATCCCAAAACCGTCAAGACCTTCCTTTGTCTTATTTGATAAATATGCAAATCTGCTATAGATAACAGGCTCAGGATCTACATATCCTCTATCATCCGGAATTTCTTCATCATCAGGTCCGCCCATCTCTGCCAGAACCTGCTTTGCATAAAGTATTGTGTCATGCTTCAATTCCGCATAAGATCCTGCAAATGTTTCAAGGTCCTTCTTCTCCCACTCATCGGATTTCATATATGAAGGATAACCATCTCCTTTTTTATCAAAAAGTGGTCGAAGTGTATTTAACCAGCCTGAATATAAGCTTACATTCCATGTCTCAGGATCATCGCCCCCGAATATTTTTTGAAGTGCAGTCATATTATCTGTATAATTCTGATATTTGGTATCACCATTTTCATCAAGTATTGACATCGCTGTCTCTGAGCCAAGTGTAGCAGCCGTATCTAGCGTATCCGGAAGATATCTTCTCTCGCCGTTTTCCTTTTCTCCTACAGAACGATATATAAGTCGTTGCATTATTGCCGCATCAATTGTAAATCTTTGTCCCATAAATCTAAAGGAGGGTATTACAGCTTCCTCATCTTCATTTACAGGAATTGAATTAATTTTCGGAAGTGCTAGACTATTAACCTGTTCTTTTACTTTTTGGAACATCTCATCGTTTGCTGCAATTTCTGATGAGTCCGGAATTTTACCATAATTTGCTTTAATTATTTCTACAAACTGATTATATCCCGGGTCATCAGAAGTTCCGGCAAAGAAACTTGTTATTTTATAAATACTGTCCCAATCATCCGGTTTATCTGCAATAGCAAGGGTTATCAAAATGGCACTTCTTATAGTATCATCATTTTCAAGATTAAATCCTATTCTTCCATACCACATCATTGAGCGGAAATATTTCTCAAGTTTTTCATCACCCTCATAGTAACCTCTTGGCTTATATTGAGTGTAATCCTCAAAAAGGTCAGATATGCTACAATTTTCGATTCCTTCTGCCTTGATTATTTTCTCATATTCATTTTTAGTAACTTCTGAAAACTCGCTATCATTTATTGGTTCTTTTACACTATCATCAAGTAAAAGAGATCCAATATAGAAAAACTCCAGGTTCCGAAGAGCTGCTTTCTCATAATCTGTTCCCTTAAGTTCCTCATACTGTTCCAATGATTTTGACATCATCTGAGTATTTAGATTTTCCAACTTTGAAACAATATAGCTTGTCTCTGTCTTTTTCATAAGATATGAAAAATAAAGATGATATGTGTGCATTAATGAATCAACTGTTACAAAGTTCGGAAAATAGTTATATCTGTTAGCTTCGTACACATCGAAGAATTCATCATTCTGTCCATCTCTTACAACAAACATGTTGTCAATCAAACCCTGTCTGAAAGCAATAGGATGATTGTATTCACTTTCCTCTTTGGTATCAAACATATAAGAAAACTTGTCATCATATACGACATTAGAAAAATCATCATTTACTTTATAATCAGGAATACTTGGAACAAGATTTTCATCATAATAGATTTCTTCTTTATCACCAAGTATGGATGTATTGATTACTTTTCCGCTCTCTGTTTCTTCATTATTATTTTCTGCTGTTTCTTCAGTCTCTTCTTCAGTTTTTTCTTCAACTTCTTTCTCAGTATCCTCTATTTCTTTATTCTCATTTTCTTTATTCTCATTTTCTTCGGAATTTTCATCACCATTTGTAGAAGTCTCCTCATTTACATCAGCTGAAGCCACTTCTGTACTATTGTTATCAGTAGTACTGACTGTATTGTTATTTGAAGAACAACCGCTCAATACTATAGATAATGTAAGAATAACAGATAGTATTTTTCTTTTCATATTTTATCTCCCATCTATATAATGATATTCCGTTTTTGTTATAACTATAAAAAGTATATCACAATTATTTACTATTTAATACATAATAAAAAAACAGGACAAATTGTCCTGTTTTTATCGCGTCCACGAGAGGATTCGAACCTCCGACCTCTGGCTTAGGAGGCTAGCGCTCTATCCAGCTGAGCTACGTGGACATTTAGTATATACTTTTTCGCACCAAATTATAATATCATAGGATATATTTTAGTTCAATACTTCCAACCGATTAGATCGTTTTATTATAATTTTAGTTTTCAGGATAATTAACGTACCCCTGCATCCAAATATTTCCTTTAAATCTTCTTCCGGGAATCGGTTCACCTAGCAGATCCTTTTTATTTATACAAACATTGAAGATAAGCTCATTACAATTAATTGTCATAATTTCTAAGGTTTGTCCTGTAAAACTGTTAGTTTCTTCATGACATTCCATTATTTCACCCATTACAGAGTACTGATCGCACTCAACACCAAATGGCATAAAATAGTTATCCACAAGAGTATAAACATCTGTTGTTTTTATCTGCTTTGATATAGCACTATATGTGTCCATATCCTCAATTGAAAGAGACTCCATAGCAGACTCATCACCTTTTCTTGCCTTGTGCATGAGTTTTTCTCTTTCCCTTGTTCTCTTACGTGCAAAATTCTTATCACTATCAGTCTTTGCAATAGGCATTACAATTGTTCCCTTTAGCGAAAGAGCTGATAGCGTAAGTGATGTTCCTTTTATAGGAAATCTGTTTTCATTTTGAATTTTGATATAAGGAATCATGTTTTGCAAATAAAAGATGATTGTTACTCCAACTCTCAGATCATCACATACACCTGCATAAGATTCTGTAGCTGAGTGTCTGGAAACAGTAATATCTTCTTCAGTTGTAACACTATTTCCTCTAATATAGGGATAATAATAATCGTATAAGAATTTGTCATTTTCATTAAATTCACCGCATACACAAATTCCTATACTATCGGTGAAATCCTTGCAGAATTCACCAATCAGCTTCTCACCGTCCTTTGTTACATACGATCTGGTATCAGCCTGCTGTACAGTCATAGCTATCAACTGCTGGATATCTTCTCTGCTTCTGAAATTTTCAAAACCAATTGCTCTTAAATAACTATGCATGGATTTCACCTCCTTTCTTTTAAGTAATTATTTTTCTTTGGCAAATTATTTTACCGGGATCATTTTTTCCTTGTTACCCATATAAGGTCTAAGTGCTACCGGAATATTAACTGATCCATCCTCATTAAGATTGTTCTCAAGAAAAGCTATAAGCATTCTCGGAGGAGCAACTACTGTATTATTCAATGTATGAGCAAGATAATTTCCATCCTTACTCTTGATTCTGATCTTAAGTCTTCTTGCCTGAGCATCACCTAAGTTAGAGCAGCTTCCAACTTCAAAGTACTTTTTCTGTCTGGGTGACCATGCTTCTACATCACAAGACTTGCATTTAAGATCTGCAAGATCTCCGGAACAACACTCAAGTGTACGTACAGGAATATCAAGTGATCTAAACAAATCAACTGTATTCTGCCAAAGCTTGTCATACCACATCTTAGATTCTTCGGGCTTGCAAACTACTATCATCTCCTGCTTTTCAAACTGATGAATTCTGTAAACACCACGCTCCTCTATACCATGTGCTCCCTTTTCTTTGCGGAAACAAGGTGAATAACTGGTGAGTGTCTGAGGAAGGTCTTCCTCCTGAATCTGCTGATCCTTAAATTTACCGATCATTGAATGCTCACTTGTACCGATAAGATAAAGATCCTCACCTTCAATCTTGTACATCATTGCTTCCATCTCAGGAAAACTCATTACACCTTCTACAACATTTCCATGAATCATGAAAGGGGGTACACAATATGTAAATCCTCTATCAATCATAAAGTCCCTGGCATATGATATAACTGCTGAATGAAGTCTTGCTATATCACCCATAAGATAATAGAAACCATTACCTGCAACTCTTCTTGCAGCGTCAAAGTCGATACCATTAAATCTTTCCATTATATCTGTATGATATGGTATTTCGAAATCAGGAACAAAAGGATCGCCAAATTTCTCAATTTCTACATTTTCAGAATCATCCTTACCAATCGGTACACTTTCATCAATTATCTGAGGAATAACCATCATGATCTTTAAAACTTTTTCATCAACTACCTTCTGGTTTTCCTCTAATTCAGCAAGTCTCTTAGCGTTAGCAGCAACTTCTGCTTTTCTCTCTTCAGCTTCTTCTTTCTTTCCCTGAGCCATCAGAGCTCCGATTTCTTTTGAAATCTTATTCTTATGCGCACGAAGGTCATCAGCTTCCTGCTGATTTTTTCTTCTCTCATTATCAAGCTCAATTACTTCATCAACCAGCGGGAGTTTTTCATCCTGAAACTTTTTTCTGATATTTTCCTTTACTACCTCAGGATTTTCTCTTAAAAATTTAATGTCTATCATTTTTATTTCCCCTTATCTTTTATATAGATTTTGAAATATTAATTATCTTAGTTTTGGTAATCCATAGCTTCATTCAAAGCCATCTGTTCTTCTTCACCAAGTTCAAGCTTACATTTTCCGCCTCGTATCTCTTTTGAATATGAGTAACAACCATCTGTACTATGGACAGAATTAAGTAAAAAGCCATTGTTGTCTTCATCGAGAAGTGCTATTGAATAGCTAAGCTGTCCTCCCATCTGATTAAAAGCATCATATTTTATAATTCCAACCTTTTGAAAACATGAAGCAAGTCTGTTGTATAAATCATCTATGTCTTTTTGATTCTTTTCTGTCGCTTTTTTGATAATCTGATTATCTGCAAACAACGCTACAATCTCATCTTCTAATGAAGCTGCTTCACGTCCCTTCATAAATCTTGATATCTGCTCTGTTATTCTTTTAATCTTATTTCCCTGAACTATTATTATTATAAGTAAAATAATAAGAAGTAATATTAGTCCTATAAATATATAGGCAATATCAATGTTTAATCCAAGCTGATCAAATAAATTACTGTTCATACCTTTTCTCCTAAATATATTTATTACCTATATAATCTCTCTGTAATTTTTTCAAGATCATCAGTACTATAAAACTCTATCTCTATTTTTCCTACTCCATCTCCTTTTGTTGATATTGAAACCTTTGTACCTGTCGCCTGAGTACATCTATCCTCAAGTTCTCTATAAGCAGATTCAACACTTGGATTGATTTCTGTTTTTTTCTTTTTCTTTTCAGGTTTATCAAGATTTTTAACGAGTTTCTCAGTATCACGAACACTCATCTTTTGGTCAAATATTTGCTCTGCAATCTGTATCTGTTTTTCCTTATCTTCAATCGAAATCAATGCTCTTGCATGACCGGTAGAAAGCTTACCATCTATAACCATTTGACGGACTTCTTCACAAAGCTTAAGAAGTCTAAGTGAATTTGTTATAGCTACTCTGCTCTTTGATACTTTTTCTGCTACTACATCCTGAGTATATCCAAAATCATCAATTAGTTTTTTAAACGCCAATGCTTCATCAATTGGATTAAGGTCGTCTCTTTGAATGTTATCAATAAGAGCATATTCAGCTATTTCTTCTTCTGTAAGATTTTTAATTATTACCGGTACTTCTTTTAAGCCTGCTTTTTTAGCTGCTCGCCATCTTCTCTCACCACCGATAATTTCATAATGATCTTTTCTATCCTGAACTATAAGAGGATTTATTATTCCATGTTGTTTAATTGAATCAGATAATTCTATTAACTTATCTTCATCAAAAGTTTTTCTCGGCTGTTCTCTGTTTGGCTCTACCTTTGTTATATTAACTGTAACAACCTGTCCTTCACTAACTTTTTCCTCTTTTGTGGATTTGGCAGATGCAGGTGCAGGAGCTATAAGTGCATCAAGACCTTTACCTAAACCTCTTTTAGCATTTTTTGGTGCCATGTTATACCTCTTTCTATTTCAATTTTTAGAATTTTCTACCTATGACTTCATCTGCCAATAATCTATATGCTTCTGCACCTGCTGACTTTGTATCATACAGATTTATTGGAAGTCCATAACTAGGTGCTTCTGCTAATCTAATATTTCTTGGAATAATTGTTTTATATACATTCTCAGAAATATGATCTTTTACGTTTTCAACTACCTGCATTGAAAGATTAGTTCTGGAATCGTACATTGTAAATATTACGCCTTCCATCTCCAAATCATTATTTAGTCTTTCTTTTACAAGATTAACTGTGTGTACTAACTGACTTAAACCTTCAAGTGCATAATATTCACACTGAATTGGAACTAAAACAGTATTTGCAGTAGTCATGGCATTTATAGTAAGCATACTAAGTGAAGGTGGACAATCTATTATAATAAAATCATAATTGTCTCTGATCTTATCTATTGATTTTTTGAGAATAAACTCTTTTTCTTCCATATCTATAAGTTCAATCTCTACTGCAGCCAGATTTACATTTGAAGGAATAATATCTACTCCATCTACAACATTTTTATATAAAGTATCTGAAACACTACACTCACTAATTAGTAATTCATATATAGTATTTTCTAACTGATTTTTATTTAATCCAAATCCACTCGTAGTATTTCCTTGTGGATCAGTATCAATTACTAAAACTTTTTTTCCTTTTTCTGCCAATGTTGCCGACAGATTTATTGAAGTTGTTGTTTTTCCAACTCCACCCTTTTGGTTTGCTATTGCAATTGCGCGTCCCATACTTTTCTCTCCCTCTTTATTTTTAACTTTGTAATTATATCACAATTTAGGTATCTCAGTTTTACAATTATGAGAATAAATTTTTTAAATTTTTAGTACAATTATTCACTGATTAATGTTTCACGATTATTATTTACTATATATAGGGTTTTAATGTTTCACGTGAAACAATTACTTGTAGAATAATTTTTTCAAATTACTATGTTTCACGTGAAACTAATTATATATAACTTCTTGAACACAAAGATGAAAAGGTGTTTAATAATCCAGTACTATTTACAGAGGCTTTTTTTGTGGAGTTCCTGCTTTTCTGGGATATTTAGATGATGTGTTTTGAATCTTATCAATAATGCACACCACTCTTTTTATATCACTATTAGGTAATGTGAATTCATTTATAGATTTCACTTTTCCACCTAAAAGAAAAATAGCATTTTTTGCTTCTTCTACTTCTTCAATTCCTTTATCGCCTTTATAAGAAATAAAACAACCACCATTTTTTACATATGGCATATCGTACTCGCACAAAGTTGAAAATCTTGCTACTGCCCTAGAAACAGCAATATCAAATTTTTCTCTCAATTCACCTTTTTTACTATCAGCTAAGTCTTCAGCTCTACCATGTACAGTTGTAATACATCCAACCTCATTAAGTTGAAGCTCATCTATAACTGTATCAAGAAATGTTATTCTTTTCTGTAAAGAGTCTAAAAGTGTTACCTTTAATTGTGGAAAAACTATTTTCAAAACAATTCCTGGAAATCCAGCACCAGTACCAACATCAATTAAAGAAATATCATTCTTGGTAAAATCAAAAAACTGAGCAGCAGAAATAGAATCAACAAAATGAAGCCTACATACTTCATCGAAATCTGTTATAGCAGTAAGGTTAATTTTATTATTCCACTCAATCAAAAGCTCATAATATTTCTCTAATTGATTTAGTTGTATATCTGATAATTGAATATTAAATTGTTCAAGATCATTACATAATGAATTAAAATTCCTTTGCAATTTATAAATTCTCCTTAGAATAAAATACTACATGTAGTGTTTCACGTGAAACATTTAATAGAATTAGTGGTGTTTATAATTTTCAAGATAAACCAACAAAACAGAAATATCTGCAGGATTAACTCCACTAATTCTTGAAGCCTGTCCTACATTTATAGGTTTAAATTTTTTAAGATTTGCTCTTGCTTCAAGTCGTAAACTAATTACATCATCATAATCTATATCTGCAGGTATTTTTTTATTTTCCATCTTCTTAAATTTATCTACTTGTCTTTGCTGTCTATCAATATATCCTTCATATTTTATATTTATTTCAACCTGCTCAATTATATCCTTAGAGAGAGGTTTTCTATCTATATCTATTTCAGCAATATTATCATAATTAAGTTCAGGACGACATATAAGTTCAGCGAGTGAAACTGCAGTTTTCAATCTTGGAGAATTATGTAAGTCCATAAAGAATTGGATATTTTTAGAAGCACCAACCTTTACACTTTTTAACCTTCTAGTCTCTTCTTCTATCTTTTGTTCTTTTTCAATAAGCTTTAAATATTTTTCTTCAGGTATCAGACCAACCTCATACCCTTTTTTTCTTAATCTGATATCAGCATTATCCTGTCGAAGTAATAATCTATATTCTGCTCTTGAAGTCATCATTCTATAAGGTTCCAGATTATCTTTAGTAACGATATCATCAACAAGAACTCCAATATAACCCTCGGATCTATCTATATATAAATATGGTTTATTCAAAATTTGCATGCAAGCATTTATACCAGCATAAAGTCCTTGAGCTGCAGCTTCTTCATATCCACTACTACCATTAAACTGTCCTGCACTAAATAAACCTCTAATCTTCTTTATTTCCAATGTAGGATACAATTGACCTGAACATAAGCAATCATATTCGATAGCATAAGCATTTTTTACAATTACACAATTTTCCAGTCCGGGAACAGTTCTATACATCTGGAGCTGAACATCTTCAGGCATTGAAGAGGACATTCCATCTATATACATCTCATTTGTATGACTGCCTTCAGGCTCAACAAATACCTGATGCCTTATCTTATCAGGGAATTTTACAACCTTATCTTCTATTGAAGGACAATATCTGGGACCAATCCCTTCAATAATTCCAGCATATATAGGAGATCTATCTATGTTTTCTCGTATTATTTCATGTGTTTTTTCGTTTGTATAAGTAAGCCAGCAATTATACTGATCTTTTTGAATAGTATCCGGATCAGTATCAAATGAAAAAGGTACAACAGGAGTATCTCCGGATTGTATTTCCATCTTGGAATAATCTATTGTATTACCATCCATTCTGGCAGGCGTACCTGTTTTAAATCTTCTAAGTTCAACTCCAGCTTTTAATAAAGAATCAGACAATAAATTAGATGGCTGTAAACCATTTGGACCTGTATATGAAATAGACTCTCCGCAAAGACATCTGCTTTTTAAATAAGTTCCTGTACATAAAACAACTGCCTTTGCCTCATAAGTAAGCCCTGTTACAGTTTTTACACCTTTAACTTTTTTTGTATAACCCTCTTCTAATAATTCGTCATCTTTATTTAAATCATCAAAAAGAATCTCAGATATTTCTGATTGTTTAACAATAAGATTAGTCTGATTTTCCAGGATATTTCTCATAGATTTTGAATACTCAAGCTTATCAGCCTGCGCTCTTAATGAATGAATTGCAGGTCCTTTTGACTTGTTAAGCATCTTTGATTGGAGATAAGTTTTATCAATATTTTTACCCATCTCTCCACCAAGAGCATCAATTTCTCTTACAAGATGACCTTTTGAAGATCCACCAATATGTGGATTACATGGCATAAATGCAATATTGTCTGCACTTAAAGTAAAAACAATTGTTTTAAGTCCAAGTCTTGCAGATGCAAGTCCTGCCTCACATCCTGCATGCCCACCGCCTATAACTATTACATCAACACTGTCTGCTATCATAATTTACTCCATAAAAACTATTTACCCATACAGAATTTTGAGAAAATTTCTTCAACTAAATCTTCGTCAACTTCCTGTCCTATAATTTCACCAAGAAAAGCATATGCATTCATCAGATCTATTGAATAAAAATCTTCTGATAAGCCTGCATCTATACTTTCTTCAACCTTTTTTAAACTATCATAAGTATTTATCAAAGCTTCTTTTTGTCTGATATTTGTAATATATACTTCTTCTTTTGGATTTATACTGCCATCAAAAAACATATCTGTAATTATATTTTTTAATTCATCAATACCAGTTTCATCGATCATAGAAGTTTTTATTACCGGCACATCATTTCCATATAAATCAAAAATGTCTTTTTCAAGTACACTTATGTTTTCACTAATATCATTCTTATTTAGAAGTATGATCACATGATTATTTTCTACTATTTCTTTTATTCTGAAGTCTTCTGAAAAAGACTTATCAGTAGAATCTATAATATATAAAATTAAATCTGCATTTTTAGCATATTTAACAGCTCTCTCTACTCCAATTTTTTCAACCTTATCATCAGTATCTCTGATACCGGCAGTATCCATTACTCTTAAAACAAAATCACCAAGTCTTACTGTTTCTTCTATAACGTCTCTGGTGGTACCTTCAATCTCGGTAACAATAGCTTTTTCTTCTCCGGCGAGTTTGTTAAGTAATGAAGACTTACCAGCATTTGGTTTACCAATTATTACAGTCTTTATTCCATCTTTTCTGATGATACCTTCATCTGATGAATTAATTAGTTTTTGTATTGATTCAATCCATGCTTTATTTTTTTTGGATAGTCTCTCATCATAACCTGTGAGATCATAATTTTCAGGATCGTCTATAGCTGATTCTATAAAAGCCATTTCATAAAGTATTTCTTTTCTTAATGACTCAATTTTATTAAAAAGAGCTCCTCCAAGTTGTAATTCTGAATTTTTCATAGCGAAAGTATTCTGAGCACTTATAATATCCATTACTGCTTCAGCTCTGGTAAGATCAATTCTTCCATTCAAAAAAGCTCTCTTTGTAAATTCACCCGGCTCTGCAAGTCTGCAACCATTTGTAATCAAAAGATTTAGAATGGTTTCCATAACAATGCGTCCACCATGTGTATTTATTTCAACAACATCTTCTTTAGTATATGAACGCGGAGCTTTCATTATTGAAACCATAACTTCATCAATTTGTGTTTTTTTGTTATCAACAATAAAACCGTAATTTATTGTATGAGACTCATACTTTTTTAAAGAATAATTTCCTTTTGCATCGATATAAATTTTACTTACAATATCAATCGCCTTTTCACCACTAACTCTTATTATACCTATACCGGCATCTATCATAGCAGTTGCAATAGCACAAATTGTATCTTCTTTAAAAAACATCTCATATCCTCATTTAAATATAATGTAAATTAGAGCTGCCAATTGAAATTAGTATAAAATCAATGGCAGCTCTTAATATCAACTTATTTTTTAAGAGTTACAACAACTCGTCTGAATGGTTCTTCACCTTCACTATGAGTAGTAACATATTTATCATTTTGAAGAGCTGAATGGATGATTCTTCTCTCATAAGGATTCATCGGCTCTAATGATAAAGGCTGTCTGTTCTTACGAACCTTATACGCAATATTTTTTGCAAGATTCTCAAGAGTAGCCTTTCTTCGTTCACGGTAGTTCTCAGTATCAACCTTTACATGAATATAATCTTCACTTCCTCTGTTAACAACAAGTGAGATAAGATACTGTAAAGAATCTAGAGTCTGACCTCTCTTACCAATGAGAACACCCATCTCATCACCTGAAAGTTCAATCTCAAGGATTTTGTCAGTCTCGTTATATTTTGCATTAACTTCAACTTTCATATTCATTGAAGCAAATACATTTGATAAGAACTCTTTAGCTCTGTTAATGAACTCATGATCATATACATATGAAATTTTTTTATCAGCTTTTTCTTCAGAAGAAGCAACTGGATTTTCAATATTTACTTCCGACTTCTTTTGATCACTGTTCTTTTTACTTTCTTTCTTCTCAATCTTTTCTTTAACTTTTGAATCAACCTGTTCTTCGAGAGAAGTTTTTACAGTAACTTCTGATTCTTCTGCCTTAACTCTTGCTCTTATTACTGCAGGTTTAACATTTAAACCAAGAAAACCGGTAGAGCCGGATGAAATGATTTCATATTCAAGCTTATCGCTTGTAACCATAAGCTGAGCACAAGCTTCTGTGATACAATCATCTACAGTCTTTTTAGAAATCTCAATATATTCCATTTTATTTTCCCCTATCAATTATTCTTTTGATCAAACTCTTTAACCATATTAGCTCTAGCCAGAAGACTGTCTTTTCTTATCTTGCCTGACTCATAAATCTTGTTTGCGTTTCTGATACCCTCTTCCTTCTCCTTTTCTGATCTTGAAGAAGTATATGAACTCATAGTTCTTGTATTGATATTTGCATAACGATTCATCTGAGGAGTAGATTTCATTTTTTCAAGTCTCTCATTATACTTCTCAGTATTCTTTGCAATCTCAGCATCAATATCCATTTTATCAATATGCTTATTGATAACAATCTGCTGAATAGTACGAACTACTGAACCTGCAATATAATAAATACCAATACCTGCAGGAAATGTAAATGTAAAGAAAAGTGACATCAGAGGCATCATTGTATTCATGGTTTTCATAGAATTAGCCATCTGAGCAGCCTGATCATTAGGATCATTAGAAGCCTGTGCCGGCTGAGGCATTAGTTTCATATTAACCCACTGAGTAAAACATGCAATAAGTGGAATAAGTAAAGCCACAATAAATAGTACAAATGACTTGTTTTCCCAAGCACTCTTAATAAGGAATGACGGAGAGTCACCAATATTAAGTCCCAGAAAACTGTTGTACTTATTAAGAAGCTCATGAGTGTTGTTTATTGAATCCGTAAGACCTGTGAACTTCTCTGTTAATGAACTCCAATCCTTTGATGATGCCTTATAAAGAACATCAATAAAAGTATTTTCTACAGTAGATGCCTCACCGGCTAAAAATGATTCAGATGTAAACTGCTTACTAAACTGACTTGCACTTGATAAAGTCTGTAAAAATTCGCTTGAACCGCTAGTATTTCTGAGCTGTTCAACAAGTGGATAAAAAGAATCTTTTATCTGAGTTACATAAGCAGGCATTGAGCTTATTACTCTCCAAAGTGCTATCATTACAGGGAACTGTATTAAAATTTGAACACAGCTACCAGTCTGTGATACACCATATTTTGCATAGAGAGCTTTTATCTCTTCCTGCTGAGCCAACATAGAATCATTATCTTTTTTACCTTTATACTTAGCCTGAATAGCCTGAAGCTCAGGATTCATTTTTGCCTGCAGCTTACTGAATTTCTGCTGCTTATAAGTAAGAGGTGTAAGGACAATATACATAAAAAATGTAAATAAAATAATAGCAAGACCGGTATTAGGAATACCAATCTTATTGAGGAGCATAAAAATCCAGTTCATTACATGACCTAAAAGCCATGCTACAGGACCAACAATTTTCCCCTGATATTGTGTTAAACTAACAATATTCAAACCTAATCCTCCGATATTTACGGCACAGGATCATATCCACCACTTGAAAATGGATTACATCTTAAAATTCTCCATAAAGCAAGAAGGCTTCCTTTAATAGCACCGTATTTTTCTATTGCTTCTAATCCATACTGCGAACAAGTCGGAATATATGGACATTTTGTTCTCTTTAAAGGAGAAACATACCTTTGATATAACTTAATCAGAAATATCAGTACTCTCTTCATCTTTCACCTCATCATTTTTCCTTAGATGAGACTTACCGGCCAGATATAAAAATGACTTCTCAATATCAAAATACGAAGCATCCTTAGCACGGCTTCTGGCCACGACTACTATATCTAAACCACTATTAAATATATTTTCATGTAGTCGGTAAACTTCTCGAACAAGTCTTGCAAACCTGTGCCTTACAACACTGTTCCCTACCTTTTTACTAACTGAAATCCCAAGTCTGTTTAAAGAAGTGTTATTTTCTCTGATATATACAACTATATTTTTGTCTGCATATGATTTACCACTCTTATAAACAACTTTGAAGTCAGCTGTTTTTTTTAAACTTTCTGTTTTTTGCATTTTATTATTCCATGAATATGAAAATACGCGAATATGCAATTATGCACATTCGCGTAACAAGACCACATCATATTGTGGTCCCTATTATGCAGATATCTTTTTTCTACCCTTAAGTCTTCTGGCAGCAAGTACCTTTCTGCCTCCCTTAGTTGCCATTCTTGCTCTAAAGCCGTGAACACGAGCTCTCTGAAGCTTATGCGGCTGATAAGTTCTCTTCATAGTCGAAATACACCTCCTTCTTAAGATCTATTTAGCAAAAAATATAATTGTCTGAATCAGAAAAAATCGTTGTTATTATAATAAAATTAAGCATTTCCGTCAAGTTAAAATTATTTTGTGGATAACTTCAAAAAAATATTTAAAATTTTGTGGACTACATATGGTATTTCAACAAGTTATCCACATCTAAATGTTGATTTTGTGGATAACTTGTTATTATCTGTAAATTTAATTTTTTTATCCACAAAATGTGGATTGAATGTGGAAAACATTTCATATAAAAATTAATTAAAATTTAAGAAGCTAGTATTTATGCCGTTTATGGACGGTGAATTTGTTGGATATCGTTTTTCCACTTTTCCACTCAGGCCAAAAATTAATCCAAAAAAAATATTTTTTCAGAAAAGTTATCCACATTTTCACCACGTTTGATATTTATTTTTCCATAGGATAAAATAAATCTTAAATTCGCTATTGGGAGATTTATATGGAAAAAGCTACAGAAATAACACAAAAACTTGCAGAGAACTTTGATAATTTAAAGGAAGAAATACGTGTAGAACTGGGAATGACCACTATATCTTTTGATACATGGATCAAGCCTCTATATTTTTATAAGTATGAAAATGGTTCTGTCATTGTTTTGATTCCTTTTGATGACACCAATGCTCTCAATTATATAGAAAGGAAATATCAAAAATTCTTTAAGGTTACTTTATCTGAGTTTTTGGATGAAAATATTGAAGTAGAATTTCTTTTAGAAAAAGATGCTCATATTAATAAAGAAGAAACTCATTCAGATGAATCCTCTAAACCTAAATTTGGCCAGAATAATTATGAGTTTTCTAATCTTAACCCAAAATATATTTTTGATACCTATGTTGTAGGTGGTAATAACCGTTTTGCATATAATGCATCACTTGCAGTTGCAGAGTCACCCGGAGAAGCATACAATCCTCTATTCCTCTACGGTGGACCGGGACTTGGAAAAACCCACCTTATGCATGCCATAGGTCATTTCATTATAGAAAACAATCCCGGCTTTAAGGTGCTGTATGTTACATCAGAGCAGTTTACCAATGAAGTTATCGAATCCATCAGAAGTGGTAAAGCTGAAGCAATGAGCCGACTTCGTGACAAATATCGTACTGTTGACGTACTCATGGTAGACGATGTTCAGTTTATAATAGGAAAGGAAAGTACTCAGGAAGAGTTTTTCCATACCTTCAATGTACTTCACCAGGCAGGAAAACAGATTATTATTTCTTCAGATAAACCTCCAAAGGAAATGGAAACACTTGAAGAAAGATTCCGTTCAAGATTCGAAATGGGACTCATATCCGATATTCAGGCACCTGATTATGAAACAAGAATGGCTATTCTAAAGAAAAATGCAGAGAGTTATTCAAAGCATATCGATGATGAAATATTTGAGTACATTGCTACTAACATTAAGTCAAACATCAGAGAGCTTGAAGGAGCTTATAACAAGATAATTGCATTTTCACGTTTAAATAAGGTAGAAATAACTCTTGATAATGCTAAGGAAGCTCTTAAGGACATAATTTATCCTGACGTTTCAAAGGTAATAACCATTTCATTGATAATAAGTACAGTCTGTGAACAATACGGAATAAGACAGGAAGATATTACATCTAAAAAGAGAAATAAAGAAATAGTTCTTCCCAGACAGATTGTAATGTATCTTGCAAGAGAGCTTACTGATCTTCCACTTGAAGAAATAGGAAAAGCTCTTGGTAAAAAGGATCATACAACCGTTATGAGTGGCGTTAATAAGATAAAAGATCTAATTGCAGTTGATGATGAACTAAATAAGAACCTTGATATTATTAATAAGAAGTTAAACCCTTCTGCGTGATAAAGTGGATAACCCAGTTTATAAATACTTTATAAATTGTTTATAAACTGTGGATTAGAGTGGAAAAGTTTTTTATAGCCTTAAATCGCAAAATTTGCCTTGCTCTGAACATTTACCTTTTCAACATTAAATTTTTATTTATCAACTATTAAAAATTTGTAAATAAGGCAGATAAATTGTATAATAGATAAGGATTTCCACATATCAACACCTATTACTAATTATACTATTAAATATTATTAATTAATTTATATATGGTGTTTTGTGCATAACCATTTTCAAGTTGGAGGAGTTTTTAACTCATGAAGTTTGTTTGTTCAAAATCTAATCTAATTGCCGGATTACAAATTGTATCCAAAGCAGTTCCGAATAAGACTACTATGTCTATATTGGAATGTATTCTTATTGATGCTACTGAAAGAGTAATCAAGTTTATTGCCAATGACATGGAGCTTGGAATTCAAACAGAAGTAGAAGGTAATATTCTTGAGAGAGGATATATAGCGATTGATGCTAAGATATTCTTCGATATTATCAGAAAGCTTCCTGATAGTGATGTAACAATTGAGTCTGATTCGTCAGGTAAAGTTAATATAAGCTGCGAAAAAGCAAAGTTCGGTATCGTTGGAAGAAATGCTGATGATTTTACATATCTTCCAAATATAGAGAGAATAGATGGAATATCCGTTTCTCAATATACTTTGAAGAATATTATTCAGCAGACAATTTTCTCAATATCTGAAAATGATGCCAACAAAATGATGAGCGGAGAACTTTTTGAGATTAATCAGGATACATTAAAGCTGGTATCTCTTGACGGACATCGTATATCCATACGTAAGGTTAAGCTTCAGAACTCCTACGATTCAAAAAAGGTTGTTGTTCCCGGAAAGACACTTTCTGACATTAGTAAGATAATTACAGACAGTACAGAGAATAATGTTGAGATTTTCTTTACTGATAAGCACATATTATTTGAATTTGATAAAACAATAGTTGTTTCAAGATTACTTGAGGGTGAGTATTTCAATATTGATCAGATGCTTTCAAGTGATTATGAGACTAAGATGACCATTTCAAGAAAAGAGATGCTTGATTGTATAGACAGAGCAACTCTTCTTGTTAAGGAAGGCGATAAAAAGCCTGTTATTATATCCATAACAGATGAAAAGATGGAATTAAAAATCAATTCAACAATAGGAAGCATGGATGAGGAGATAGAAATTGAGAAGCAGGGTAAGGATCTTATCATAGGCTTTAATCCTAAGTTCCTCATTGATGCTCTTCGCGCAATTGATGATGAAAACATAGATATTTATATGGTTAATCCTAAGGCACCTTGTTTTATAAGGGATAAGGATTCAAATTATATTTATCTTGTACTTCCTATAAATTTTTTAACAGTGAGCTAAGATAATGGAAACTATAAAAGTAAGTTTAAGAGAAAACGACGAATTCATAAAGCTTGGACAGGCTATGAAAAAGGCAGGTCTTGAGGAATCCGGAGTAGACGCCAAAGTAGATATTCAGGATGGTCTTGTTAAAGTAAACGGAGAAGTTGAAACAAGAAGAGGCAGAAAGCTTTATAGTGGGGACACTATCGAGTATGAAGGCGTTCAGGTACAAATAACAAAATGATAATAAAATCATTAGAACTGGCAGATTTTAGAAATTACAAAAATTTAAAAATAGAATTCAGCAGTGGAACCAATATTCTGTATGGTGATAATGCACAGGGAAAAACAAATATCCTTGAGGCTATATATCTGTCTGCTACAACAAAGTCCCACAAAGGCAGTAAAGACAAGGAAATTATATCCTTTGGTAAAGATGAGGGACATATCAGAACAATTATCGAGAGAGACGGTGCAGAATATCGCATAGATATGCATCTGAGAAAAAGTAAATCCAAGGGAATAGCAATCGACGGACAAAAAATAAGAAAAGCATCTGACCTTGTGGGAAGATGTAATGTTGTATTTTTTTCTCCTGAGGATCTGAGTATCATTAAGGATGGTCCGGCAGAGAGACGAAGATTCATGGACATGGAACTTTGTCAGCTGGATCAAATTTATTTAGAGAATCTTGCTAAATATAATAAGCTTATTACTGAGAGAAACAAAGTTTTAAAGGATATGTTTGATCATCCCGAAAACAGTGTACTTTTAGATGTTCAGGATAAACAGCTGCTTGAATATGGATCAGTGATAATAAAGGCAAGAGAAAAGTTTATTAATAGTCTCTGTGAAATAATTGATCCGATACATCACAAGCTTACAGGCGGAAGAGAAAAGTTAAAAATATATTATGAGCCCAATGTCAGTTTTGCAGAATATGAGCAAAAATTAAGGGAATCGAGGCAGAAAGATATATATCTTAAACAGACATCTGTAGGACCACATAAGGATGATTTTTCATTTAATGTAACAACAGAAACTGTTCCAGAAGAAATAGATATCAGAAAATTTGGATCCCAGGGACAACAAAGAACTGCTTCACTTTCACTTAAGCTTTCAGAAATTGAAATAGTTAAAAAGATAAAAAAAGAAAATCCGGTTTTATTACTTGATGATGTTTTGTCTGAGCTTGACAGTAACCGACAAAATTATCTGTTAAATACAATAGGTGATATACAGACAATAATTACCTGCACCGGACTTGATGAATTTGTTAATAATCGTTTTGAGATAAATAAGGTGTTCAGAGTTGTAAACGGAAGTATACCTGAAGAATAAGAGGAAAAGAATGAGTAACGAAGAAAATAACAACTATGGAGCGGATCAAATACAGATTCTTGAAGGACTTGAAGCTGTAAGAAAAAGACCCGGAATGTATATAGGTACTACTGCGGCCAGAGGACTTCATCATCTGGTATATGAGATTGTAGATAATTCAGTAGACGAAGCACTTGCAGGATTTTGTGATCATATCGAAGTTAATATAAATGCTGATAATACCATTACTGTAATGGACAACGGACGTGGAATACCTGTAGATGTAAACCATAAGTCCGGACTTACAGGTGTCGAAGTTGTATTTACAATACTTCATGCCGGCGGAAAGTTTGGCGGTGGAGGATACAAGGTATCAGGAGGACTTCACGGAGTTGGAGCCTCAGTAGTTAATGCCCTTTCAGAATGGCTTGAGGTTCAGGTAGTTCGTGAAGGAAAAATCTATCAGCAGAGATATGAGAGAGGAAAGGTTTGTTATCCTCTTAAAGAAGTTGGAACCACAGATGTTGTTAGTTCAGGTACTAAAGTTTCATTCAAACCTGATGCTCAGATATTCAAAGAGACAACTGTTTTTGACTATAACATACTTAAACAGAGACTTAGAGAAATGGCCTTTCTTACAAAGGGCCTTAAGATTACGCTCAGAGACTACAGAGTTGAAGAGGGTGAAGATATCATAGAGCAGACCTTCCACTATCAGGGAGGAATAAAGGAATTTGTTCAGTACCTTAACAAGAGTAAGACAGTTCTCTATGATCAGGTAATGTATTTTGAAGGAAACAAGAATAATGTTCAGGTAGAAGTATCCCTGCAGCATAATGATTCCTTTAACGAAAGCACTTACACATTTGTTAATAATATAAATACTCCTGAGGGTGGTACTCATCTTGAAGGATTTAAGGCAGCACTTACCAAGACCTTCAATGATTATGCCAGAGAGAAGAAAATGCTGAAGGACAACGAGGATAATCTTACAGGTGATGATATCCGTGAAGGTCTTACATCTATCATCAGCGTTAAAATTGAAGATCCTCAGTTTGAAGGACAGACAAAGCAAAAGCTTGGTAACAGTGAAGCCAGAGGAGCCGTAAACAGTGTAGTATCTGAGCAGCTCACATATTTTCTTGAGCAGAATCCTCAGGTTGCCAAGGTAATACTTGAAAAGGCCATACTTGCACAGCATGCCAGAGATGCTGCTAGAAAAGCAAGAGACTTAACCAGAAGAAAATCAGCTTTGGATGGACTTGGACTACCCGGAAAGCTTGCGGATTGTTCAGATAAAGATCCGAAGAACTGTGAAATATTTATAGTTGAGGGAGATTCTGCTGGAGGATCAGCTAAAACAGCAAGATCACGTGCAACACAGGCTATACTTCCTCTGAGAGGAAAAATTCTTAATGTAGAAAAAGCAAGAATAGATAAAATTTATGGAAATGCTGAAATAAAGGCTATGATTACTGCGTTTGGTACCGGTATTCATGATGATTTTGATATTGAGAAATTGCGTTATAACAAAATCATTATTATGACTGATGCCGATGTTGATGGTGCTCATATAGCTACGCTTATGCTTACATTCCTTTACAGATTCATGCCTGAGCTTATAAAAACAGGACATGTTTACCTGGCTCAGCCTCCTCTTTACAAGCTGGAGAAGAATAAAAAGGTATGGTATGCATATAGTGATGATGAATTAAATAAGATTCTTAACGATGTAGGTCGTGACCAGAATAATAAGATTCAGAGATATAAGGGACTTGGAGAAATGGATCCCGAGCAGCTTTGGGAGACAACAATGGATCCTGACAGAAGAGTTCTGCTTCGTGTAAATATCGATGAAGAAGCAGAGTCTGATATCGATGTCACATTTACAACACTTATGGGTGATAAGGTAGAACCTAGAAGAGAATTCATTGAAAAGAATGCTAAATTTGTTAAGAATCTCGATATTTAATACAGGATTTTAATCCAAAAAGAAGACTGTGCAGCCAAAGGATAAGGATGAAAAATGGCAGATAACAATAACAACAACAATAATCAGAATGGGGAAGAGTTAGCTGATGATGTTTTTGATCAGGTAACTACTGACAGAATAAAGGAAGTAGATCTTCAAAAGACTATGGAGTCAGATTACATCGACTATGCTATGAGTGTAATTGCTTCACGTGCACTTCCTGATGTCAGAGACGGACTTAAGCCTGTTCAAAGAAGAATTTTATATTCAATGATTGAGCTAAATAACGGACCGGATAAGCCACATCGTAAATGTGCGCGTATCGTCGGTGACACTATGGGTAAATTCCATCCCCATGGTGACAGCTCGATTTATGGTGCATTGGTAAATATGGCTCAGCCGTGGTCAATGAGATATTGTCTTGTTGACGGACATGGTAATTTCGGATCTGTAGATGGCGATGGCGCAGCTGCCATGCGATACACAGAGGCCAGACTTACTAAGATTTCCATGGAAATGACTGCTGATATCAATAAAGATACAGTAGATTTTACACCAAACTTTGATGAAACAGAAAAAGAGCCTGCAGTACTTCCTGCAAGATTTCCCAATCTTCTTGTAAATGGTACAACAGGTATTGCTGTTGGTATGGCAACGAATATTCCACCTCACAACCTTCGTGAGGTAATAGCTGCAGTTGTCAAAATGATAGATAACAAAGTTACTGAGGATAGAGAGACAGACATAGAAGAGCTACTTCCCATAGTTAAAGCTCCTGATTTTCCTAC
Source organism: Butyrivibrio sp. NATIVEDY162 (assembly GCF_045999815.1). Classification (GTDB taxonomy): domain Bacteria; phylum Bacillota; class Clostridia; order Lachnospirales; family Lachnospiraceae; genus Butyrivibrio. Next base: position 2,399,833 of record NZ_CP172573.1, on the reverse strand, counting down.
AGGTGGTATTATTCTTGGAACAAGAGGAGCTGAGGAGGCATACAGAACCGGTAGAGGAAAAGTAGTTGTACGTGCGGTAACAGACATTGAGACAATGCCTAACGGAAAGAGCAGAATTATCGTAACGGAACTTCCTTACCTCGTAAATAAAGCAAATCTTATTTCTAAGATAGCAGAATATGTAAAACTTAAGAAGCTTGATGGAATAACAGCACTTCGCGATGAATCAGACCGTGAAGGAATGAGAATTGTTATAGAGCTTAGACATGATGTAAATGCTAATGTTATGCTTAACCGCTTGTTTAAACATACACAGCTGCAGGATTCCTTTGGAATTATCATGCTTGCACTTGTAAACAATGAGCCCAAGATTATGGGACTTGTTGATATGCTTCATCACTACATAGTTCACCAGGAAGAGGTAGTGACAAGAAGAACACAGTATGATCTCAACAAAGCAGAAGAGAGAAATCACATTGTTGAAGGATTGCTCATAGCTCTTGATAACATTGATGAAGTCATCAGAATTATCAGAGGAAGTTCAACTGTTCAGATTGCAAAAGAACAGTTGATGGAGAGATTCGGATTATCAGATGCACAGGCTCAGGCCATTGTTGATATGCGTCTCCGTACTCTTACAGGTTTGGAGAGAGACAAACTTGAGCAGGAGCACGCTGAATTATTAAAGAGAATAGAAGAATTAAAGCTTATTCTTGCTGATAAGAAGGTGCTTCTTGGTGTTATAAGAAAAGAAATTACTGAGATATCAGATAAATACGGCGATGATCGTAAAACTCAGATAGGTCATGACGATTCTGATATCAACATTGAGGATATGATTCCTAATGTCAACACAGTTATTGCTATGACAAATGTGGGATATATCAAGCGTATGTCAATTGACAACTTCCGTGCTCAGAATCGTGGTGGAAAAGGAATAAAGGGCATATCTACGATTGAAAATGATTATGTAGAAGACCTTTTAATGACCACTACGCATAATTATATTATGTTCTTTACAAACAAAGGACGTGCTTACAGACTTAAGGCTTATCAGATTCCTGAGGCATCAAGAACATCCAGGGGAACAGCAGTAGTTAATCTTTTACAGTTAGCTCCTGATGAAAAGATTACAGCCACTATTCCAATCAAGGAATATTCTGAGGAGAAAAATCTCTTTATGGTTACAAAAAAAGGAACTGTAAAGAAGACTCCTGTAATGGAATTTGCCAATGTAAGGAAAAATGGACTTACAGCTATTAATCTTGATGATGATGACGAACTTATTGAGGTTAAAACAACTAAAGCAGATTCTGAAATTTTCCTTGTAACCAAGAATGGTATGTGTATCAGATTCAAGGAAACAGATGTAAGACCTACAGGACGATCATCAATGGGCGTAAGAGGAATTATGCTTGGTGATCAGGATGAAGTTGTAGGAATGCAGCTTAATACCCAGGGAGATTCACTTCTTATAGTTTCTGAAAAAGGATTCGGGAAGAGAACAGAGCTCAATGAATTCCACATCCAGCTAAGAGGTGGTAAGGGTGTTAAATGCTATAAGATTACCGAAAAAACAGGTAATGTAATTGGCGTTAAGGCTGTTCAGAATGAACACGAAATAATGATGATAACTGACAGCGGAATACTTATTCAGCTGAGAATGGAAGAAATTACAATTCATGGCAGAGTAACCTCCGGAGTTAAGATGATAAATCTTGATAAGGGTGTCAGTGTAGTAGCTATTGCCAAGGTACGTGAGAAGATATCTAATGGTGACGAAGAATTCGAGAACATCGAAGATGCTATGGAAGAAATTCCCGAAGATGAGGGAGTTGAATTAAACGAAGATATCGATGATGACATCGATGAAGCTGTTGACAACGAAGAAACAGATGAAGAGTAATACTTATGAGAGTTGGGCTTTTAATATCTGAATTTAAGGATAAGAATGTTTGCGATATGTGTCTTGGAGCTGATATAGCTGCAAGAGACTTAGGAGTTGAGCTTATTATTTTTCCGGGAAAATATATCATCACTGATAAAAATTTCAGTGATGATAATCCCTTTGAATATCAGTACCAGGCTGTTTATGACTATATTTATGAAGCAGGTTTTGACGGGCTGATTGTTGATATCAATCGTATAGGAAATAGTGCTCCAATCCTGAAAAAAGAGGCATTTCTTAATCAGTTTGGAAAAAAGCCGCTTCTTACTGTATCTGAAATTGAAGGTTTTGATACTGTTAAATATGTAAAGAATACAGAAAGCCTTGAAATAGGATATCTGGCAATTGAACAGATAATAGCTAAGATATCAGGCAATGTAGTTAAGGCTAAAAGAAAAAAGATATCAGAACTGACTGCTGAGGATGTGATTAGTGCAAATAATAAAATATCAGCGATGTCAGATTTAGCATCAAGGTGTAGCTATGACAAAGATAACTATGATCTCATAATAAAAAAAATAGCAGTAGCAGGATTTAGTGATCTTGAAGTATTTTTACTTGAAAGTCCAAGAATATGCTCACTAAAAAAAGGTTGGAAGGTTCCGAAGCACAGCAAGAGAATAATTACCATTCACACTGGAAAGTCAGAAAAATTTGATAAGAGAAAAGACATGGAAACATCAGATATTTTTGATTTCTCAACCATAGAGGGAACAAAAATAATCAGAAATGTTTTTAGAGGTGAAGAACAGTATGGTCTTTTCATTATGGGATTTGATAATAGTGTAAGGACAGGAACATTTGATGATCTTCTGACAAGTATTATTCTTAGCGGAATAAGAATTAACTTTTTAAAAAAATGTCTTGTTGATACGGAAGAAGAGCTTTTACAGTGTCAGGAAGAAATAGCAAGAGATGGATCAGTACTTGACCATATCGGTGATCAGGATTATTTGACCAGTCTTCCAAACAGAAGAGGCTTTTTTGCCAAGGCCTATGATCTTCTAAAGACAGATTTCAAAGAAGGAACATATGCTGTTGTGGCATATATTGACATGGATTCACTCAAAAACATTAATGCTATTCACGGTCATGATGAGGGTGATAATGCCGTTAAAAGAGTTGCAAGCATATTAGAAGAAGTATTTGGTAAAGAAAGTATCTGCGGCAGAATACGCGGAGATGAGTTCGCAGTAATAGGAGTCACAGATGAAGAAGACAGAGCTGAAGAATTAAGGATAGAAATGGCACGTCAGAATAATAAGCTTTTGATGGAGAATACAAAGTATTTGAATCATCTTATTTATTCAATCTGTGAATTTGATTATGAAGATAGCTTATCTCTTAGAGAAATGCTGAAGGAAACAGATGATAATTTGAAAAACATGCGTCGCATGGAAACCATAGGTTAGGAATAGTTTATAATTTATTTAGTTGAGAAATAATATAAAAAAATATACAATGTGCTTAATATTTATTATTAGCATATAATTTATGAGGATATTTGATGGGAACTGATGTAAATGGACTAGATCCCGAACAGCAGGCTTTGCTTGCGAGCATTATGGGAAAATCTTCTCAGCAGGGAGCAGGAGGATTCAGTATACCTTCTGCTGCTTCAAGTGCGCCCGCAGCTGCTCCAAGTCCTGCTGATAGCGGAAAAATGCTCAGCCAGGCTGAAATAGATGCACTTATTGCTTCAATGTCAAAGTAATAATAAAGTTTTGTGGGAGAAAAAATGTCTGACCAAAATAATATGAATAATGTCGAGCCACATTATAAGCACCAAATCAGAAGATTTTTAGCCACTATAAAATGGCTGGTGCTTGGAATTATCGTGGGTGTTATTATAGGGGCAGTGGGAGCTGCCTTTTTTCATGGAATCAGAATAGTAACAGAATACAGAAAAATGCACAGCTTTATGATTTATCTGTTACCATTTATAGGCCTTTTGATCGTATTTCTGTATAGATTTTCAAAAGAGTATGAGGATACCGGTACCAATCTTGTGATCACAACTATATCTGCCGGTGATCATCTTCCAAAAAGAAAGATACCATTGATTTTTATTGCAACTATCCTCACTCATATGTGTGGAGGAAGTGCAGGAAGAGAGAGCGCTGCTCTTCAGCTTGGAGGCAGCATAGGTCATAATTTTGGTGAAACGATAGGGCTTGATGAAAATGACTGCAAAATTATTACCATGTGCGGTATGAGCGCTGCTTTTGCAGCATTATTTGGAACACCAATGGCTGCGGCTTTTCTTGCTATGGAGATTGAAGCTGTAGGAGTTATGTATTATGCTGCACTTATACCTTGTGTATTGTCAGCATTGGTATCAAGTAAAGTAGCTTTGTATTTTGGTACAGTTCCTGATGTATTTAAAGTTGATATTGTTCCAAGCTTTACAATTGAAAATGCGGTAAAAGGTGGATTACTTGCAGTTTTGTGTGCATTTATCAGCATTTTGTTCTGCATTGTTATGAAAAAGAGTGGAGAGCTCTATAAAAAATACTTTAAGAACCCTTATGTAAGAATTTTTGTAGGTGGATGTCTTGTAGTTGTTCTCACACTTATTGTGGGAAATAATAACTATAATGGTGCTGGAATGGATATAATAGAGCTAGCAACTGAAGGAAAAGCACCTTATCCTGCATTTGCTTTAAAGATGCTGTTTACCGCTGTAACAATGGGAGCAGGATATAAGGGTGGTGAAATCGTACCTGCACTTTATATAGGTGCTACCTTTGGTTGTCTGTACTCTCAGATATTTGGTTTTAATGCAGCACTTTGTTCAGCGATAGGAATGGGTGCGTTATTCTGCGGAATAACAAATTGCCCTATTTCTTCATTGCTACTTTGCTTTGAAATGTTTGGATATAACGGAATGCCATATTATCTTATAGCAATTGCACTTAGCTATACTTTTTCAGGATATTACGGAGTGTATGGTTCTCAGAAAATAATGTATTCCAAATATCACAATAAATATATAAATCAGAAAACAAGATAAATGGTATAGTAAAAAAGTTGGAATTAACATACTTGTTGGGAGAAGAATATGTCAGTTAAACTGGTTTCATGGAATGTTAATGGTCTTAGGGCTTGTGTACAAAAAGGCGAATTTGAGGCTTTTATGGAAAAGGAAAAGCCTGATGTAATAGGACTTCAGGAGACTAAGCTTCAGGAAGGGCAGATACAATTAGATCTTCAAGGATATCATCAATATTGGAATTATGCTGAAAAAAAAGGGTACTCAGGAACTGCACTTTTTACTAAAGAAGAGCCTTTAAATGTAACCTATGGAATGGGAATAGAGGAGCATGATCATGAAGGAAGAATAATAACTGCGGAATATCCGGATTATTACCTCATTACTGTTTATGTTCCAAATGCAAAAGATGATCTTTCCAGACTAGAGTACAGATGCAGATGGGAGGATGATTTCCTTAGGTACATAAAAAAACTGGAGGAAACTAAACCGGTAATATACTGTGGTGATCTTAATGTGGCCCACAAGGAAATTGATCTTAAAAATCCTAAGCCAAATCGCGGACATGCAGGTTTTACAGATGAAGAGCGCGAAAAATTCAGTAACGTCATTGATAACGGTCTTATAGACACTTTCAGATTTTTTTATCCTGATTTGGAGGGGGCTTATTCTTGGTGGTCATATAGATTTCAGGCAAGAGCAAAGAATGCCGGATGGCGTATAGACTATTTTGTAACATCTGCGGAACTTAAAGACAGACTTGAAGATGCAATGATTTATAAAGATCAATTAGGATCAGATCATTGCCCTGTAGGATTAATACTTAAATAATATGTCATTTAATTCATTCTCATTCATTTTAATATATTTTCCGATTGTGCTTATATTGTGGCATGGTCTTAACCGTTTACAAAAATGGAAGCTTGCGGATTGCTCATTAATTGCAGCTTCCTTAGTTTTGTATGGCTTTTTTTCAACAAAATTCGTTCTGATTCTATTATTTTCATGTTTAATAAATTATGGAATATCAAGACTCATAATTAGCGGAGGCGACAAGCTTTCGGGATTTATTCATATAGCCGGTATAATTTTCAATGTTATACTTCTGGGCTACTTTAAATATACTAATTTTTTCATATCGAATATAAGCGCAATTACAGGGAAGGATATACCTGAAATTAATATCATGCTTCCTGTGGGAATAAGCTTTTATGTATTTTCGCAGATTGCTTTTATCACAGATATAAAGAGAGAAAAATGCAATAAGATAAAGGATACTGAGAAGCTTGGAAATGTAGACATCTTTGAATATTTGTTTTATATCGCATACTTTCCCAAGATAGTTCAGGGACCTATAGCTCTTCCATATGAGATTATTTCTCAGATAAGAGATAGAGGCAGACGGCAGCTTAAAGCAGAGAACTTCCGCAGAGGAATGGAACTCTTTGTAATAGGTCTTTCTAAAAAGGTGCTGCTTGGGGATAATCTCTCGAAGATAGCTGATCATGGATTTAAATACACCTATTACATGGATACACTGACCGGTGCACTTGTGCTGATTTCTTATGCATTCCAGCTTTATTTTGATTTTTCGGGATACTGCGATATGGCAGAAGGAGTAAGTCTAATGCTTGGAATAGAGCTTCCACAGAACTTTAATTCTCCCTATAAAGCAGTGAGCGTAAGAAATATCTGGCAAAGATGGCATATGACACTTACGAGGTTCTTTGTAAGATATGTGTATATACCTCTTGGAGGTTCAAGAAAAGGTAAGGTGCGCACAGCCTTAAATGTAATAATAATATTTACCTTGAGCGGTTTATGGCATGGCGCTGGATGGACCTATATATGCTGGGGCCTCATCATGGGAGTTATGGTAGTCTGGGATGATCTTGGAATAATGGCTGTAAAAGGTGATGAAAAGAAGAATTATCTTTTAAGGCAAAAGCCGCTTGTTTTAATTCCCAAAAAGCTTGGACAAATACTCACATTTGTGATGTTTCTCATTTCTCTCATATTCTTTAGATCACAGAATATGACATATGCAATACAGTTTTTTAAACAACTGGCTATACCCACATGGCCCGGATTTATGTATAAGACATCATCCATGCTTGACATATCCGAGAATTATCTCGCTATAACAGCCATAAATATGTATGCAAAACAGTATACGAACATAATTTATCTGATAAGCTGGATAATATTACTTGTAATATCAATACTTGTGATAAATTCAAAGAATGCACATGAGATTGTAGAAAAAAAGAATAACACGAAAAGACATCTGATTTTTCTTGTTCTGATTTTTATATGGTCATTTATCTCATTATCACAGGTCAGCACGTTTATTTATTTTCAGTTCTGATTAAGAAAAAAGAGGATAGCCTTTGAAAAAGGAAAGCAGTGACATTAAATTCATAAAAAGGTTTGCAGTGGCAGCCCTGATTTCAATAGTAATTATAGGATTGCTGGTATTTTTGATAGACCCTTTTTATCATTATCATAAGCCATGGTTTGGACTAAAGGCTGTGCTGAATGATAAGGAATATCAGTGCATAGGCACTCTTAGACATTTTGATTATGACACTTTGATAGTTGGGTCATCAGTGGCTGAAAATAATGACAATAGCTGGTATGATCAGGCTTTTAACTGTAAGTCAATAAAGGCAATAAGATCATATGGTGCAACGGCAGATCTTTGTTATCTTTTGGATGAAGCCTTTTCATCAGGAAATGAAATAAAAAGGGTTTTTTATAATATAGATCCGTCTTCGTTAAATGCCAGTGTGGAGACAACCTATGAGATGACAGGATGTCCAATGTATCTGTATGATCACAACCCATTTAATGATGTTCAGTACCTTTATAATAAAGGGGTAATACTAGAAAAAATACCATATATGTTAGTAAATTCATATTTAACTGATTATAACGAGAATCTGTCATATAATTGGGCGAAGTGGAAAAATTTTAGCAGTGAAAGTGCTTTGGGTCTATACTTTAGAACACAAAACATCACACCCATGATGGATGAAAAGACTTATGATGAAGAACTTGCAGGTAATATAAGACTTTTGACAAGTGAAGTTGAAAATCATCCGGATACTCAGTTTACCTTTTTCTTTCCTGCTTATTCTATGCTTTGGTGGGACGGTATCTACAGAACAGGTGAAAGAGATGCATTTATTCACTGTGAAAAGGAAATGGTAAAGAATCTGCTTAAATACGATAATGTAAAGGTCTTCTGTTTTCAAAATGAGAGAGATGTAATTACAAATCTTGATAATTATATGGATTCAATTCATTTTTCTCCTGAGATAAATAAGCTGATGCTTGATCAGATGATAGAAGGCAAATATCAGTTGACTGAGGATAATTACGAAGATATGCTTGATGAAATGAAGGATTTTTCAGATAAAATAGTAAACGAACTGATAAAAACTTATGAAGAACAGAACCTCCTGAATTACGAACAGATAGAAGAATAAGGATATGATTAACAGACCATTGACGAGGGGATTAACTGCATTACTGTTAACTTTAATGATTCTTATCTGTGCTTGTGGAAGCAGTGAAGACGCAGCACAAAAAGATGAGCATTCTGACAAAGAGATAGATTCTTACGAGTTTATTGATCTGGGAATTAATCTGGCAAATGACAGTGAATATTCCAATATTGGATTTGATAAGAACGGTATATACAGCCTGAAAAGGACAAAAAGTGAAGGGCATATAAACTATAGCTTTGTAAGACTCAGAAATGAAGATAAGAAACAGGAGGAAGTATTATTAGGTTCGGGCAATACTAATCTTGACTATCTTATTACAGGTGATGATGAATGTTTCTATGCAATAAGAACGATATACCCTGATAATTTGGCATTTCAGAATTTTCCAGGTGAGGATTCCTATGTAGGACATGGTGAAAAAAGGCTTGTGAAATATTCTTCTTCAGGTGATGAAATCTGGGCAGTAGCATTAACTGAAAGTGATGAAAATTTCTACATTGTGGATATGGCTTATTTAGAAGACAGAGGAATAATAACCTATTCACAAAACGGTGTTTTTTCGCTCTATGATAAAGACACAGGACGTGGAAGTATACTGCAATTCAAAGATGAAGGAAATCCTCATGGGGATAGAATGTTTTTCACATCATCCGACGGAAAACTTTTTATAGGTGAAACAGATAATAAGTGGAAGTATGTTTTATATGAAATAGATAAGAAAAGACTTAAACTTGGGAAAAGGCAATATGCACCTGCAGAAATAAATAATGGTTATAATCTGTTTCCCGGAAAAACTAATGATTTTTATTATGTAAACAACAATATCGTTTATGCCTTTAATATGGGAGATAGCAGCCTGACAAAAATCTGCAATTTTGAGGATGCCGGATTCTATGCTGATAGTACACTTATTCTGTATGAATACTCTGATTACACATTTAGACTGATGACAAATTATAAGATTGGCACAGCCAAGACCTATGATATGACAAGAATAGATTCTGAAAGTGCTGAGAAGAAGGTTATTACTATTGGAACAGCATTCACCGATGAGTATGTAAAGAAGCGAATTGTAGAATTTAATCAGAATAGCGATAAATACGTCATCAAGGTAAAAGATTATTCTGAGGATGGATATGCGAGTTACTATTCGTTATATAAGGCCATTAACAAGGATATAGAAGAAGGCAATGCTCCCGATATTATGGTTTTAAATTCCTATGCTTCCATTGATTCATACATTTCTGAGGGACTTTTGGAGCCTCTTGATAAATATATTGAAAATGATTTGGAAATACAGGGAAAAAACTACTTAAGTAATATCAGTTCTCTGTTAAAAAGGAATGGAAAACAGTACATGGTTATGCCATTCTTTTCAGTATCTACATGTGCTGCTTCAAAGAGCCTTCTTGAAGGCGAAAATGTTACCTTAAATAATTATATAAATCTGTGCAATAAACATAACATAAAAGTTCAGAATCTAATGGGAAATAAGACCTTTGACAGTGCGGAAGATATGTACACTGCTTCAGGATTTGATTTCATAGATTTTGAATACAATACCTGCGATTTTAAGAATTATAAGTTTATAAATCTCCTGATTTATATCAGAGAGCTTAAAAGACTGCAGGAAAAAAACTCTTTAAGTGATGATGAAAATATATTCAGGGATAAAAAAGCCCTATTACAAAGCTGTTATATATCCTCTTTTGAGGACTATAGGATAATAAAGGATGGATATTTCAGTGCTGATGTAGTATTTAACGGTTATCCAGGAAAAGAGGGTGGATTATCCTACATAGATCCGGGAATGTTGTTTGCCATAAGTAGCTTTAGCACCAATAAAGATGCGGCTTGGGAATTTATAAGATACTTTTTGCTCGATGAATACCAGTTCAATGTTGACTGGGGATTTCCTGTAAATGAAGATGCATTTAATGCACTTATGGAAAAATCTCAGAAAGAAAAATATTACATAAGTGATGAAGGGCAAAAAATAAATACATACAGCAAAGTCATAATAGGAGACAGAGAAATTACAATTACACCTCTTAATGAAAATGAGGCAGTAGAACTGAAGACACTAATATGCTCAATAGACAAACTAAGACACCAGGATTCCGAGATTATAGGAATTATAAATGAAGTGGCAAAATCCTATTATATTGGTGATATAACAGCAGAAAAGGCATCAAGCATGATTCAGCACAGGGTAGAAAAATACCTGAGTACTGAATAAATAACATTAAAAGGCTATATCAGGTGATCAATATGTTCCCATATCATGGAAAAGATCATAGGAATCCTGAAGATGCTGGCGTATATTTACAAAGTCCTTATTTGCTACAGCCGTGTAAAGAGTATCTACCAGGAAAAGTTGTGCAAATCTTGAGCTTGTTACACCACTCTTTTTATCTATTTCAGGGGACGTTGTAAACAGAACATGTTTGCACCCCTGAGCCAGAGGACTGTTGCCAAGCTTAGTTATTGCTATAGTATCTGCTTCTCTTTCATTGGCAATCTTTAAAATTTGCATAATTTCCTCGGTTTTACCGGAGTCACAAAAGAATATAGCCACGTCATCCTTTTGGAGCTGAGCCGCATTCATGAGGCTATTGTGAAAATCTTCATTATACGTGACATTATATGATAATCTCTGGAATTTTGTGAAAAGGTCAGAAGCCGCAAGAGAACTGCTACCAACACCAAAGATACGTATCATTCTGGCGGAAACTATGGCATCTACTGCTCCCTCGAATGACTGAGAATCAAACAGGCGATATGTAGTCTGGATAGCCTGTGAACTGGTGGCGCAGATATTATCTGCTATTGCCTGCATGGATGTATATTGATTAAGATCTTTAAATTCTATATGAGGGCCGGCTTTTTCTGCCTTCTTCGCATCTGAAAAAATCTCACGCTTTAGACCTTTTAAACCTGAATACCCAAGAGATTTTGAAAATCTGCTCCAGGTAGCCTGGGTTGTTCCTGACGCTTCAGCCAGTTCTGCTACTGTATTATTATATATAGTCGAATCATTTTTCAGGCAGTAATCTGCGGCCTTTCGCTCTTCTCTGGTAAGATTTGCATAAACACTTTTAATTCTTTCTTCTAACAGTGACATATCTAATCTCTCTTTCTTCTAAGCGAGAACAACGTAATTAACCACTTATAGTATAACGCAAAAGCACAAATATCATTATTAAATAACAATAATATATTTAACTATTTATTAAAATTCTATAAACGATTAAATGTATAAGATATATTTGGTATACTAAATATCAGTAGGAATATATTTCTGTAAAAGATTATATTTAATTCTACAAATAACACACTTATAGTTCAGGCAAGGAAAGGAGATTAAAATTATGAAATGGGTATGTTCAGTATGCGGATATGTTCATGAAGGAGATCAGCCACCGGCAGAGTGTCCTGTATGTCATGCTCCTGCAGAGAAATTTACAAAGCAGGATGGTGAAATGACATGGGCTGCAGAGCACGTTGTTGGTGTGGCAAAGGGTGTTCCGGATGACATCATAGAGGACCTCAGAGCTAACTTTACTGGTGAGTGCTCAGAAGTTGGTATGTATCTTGCTATGAGTCGTCAGGCATATAGAGAAGGATATCCTGAGGTTGGTGATTATTATGCTAAGGCAGCTTGGGAAGAGGCTGAGCATGCTGCTAAGTTTGCAGAGCTTCTGGGTGAAGTTCTTACAGATTCAACCAAGAAGAACCTTCAGATGAGAGTTGACGCTGAGAATGGTGCAACAGCAGGAAAGGTAGACCTTGCTAAGCGTGCAAAGGCCCTTGATCTTGACGCTATCCATGACACCGTACATGAAATGGCACGCGATGAGGCCAGACATGGTAAGGCATTCAAGGGATTATTGGACAGATATTTTGGATAATCAGGGCACATTGTTTTATAAGATTCTTTGATAGCTTGCAGGAGGTACAGATTTTTTCTGTACCTCTATTTTATTGTAATAAAACGAAGATAAATAATGATATAATAGCTAATTGAAAGAAACTTAATTCGTAGCAGATTTTGCCAATATAAATCTGAGAAAAACAAATATTTAAAGAGGACAGATTATGAGTTATAAAATCGGAATTATCGGAGCTATGGAAATTGAGGTAGAGAGCCTCAAGAAGGAAATGACGGTATCCAAGACCCTCACAAAGGCCAACATGGTATTCAATGAGGGTAAGATTGGAGATACGGATGTAGTTGTTGTTAAGAGCGGTATATGCAAGGTTAATGCAGCGCTTTGCGTGCAGATTCTTGTGGATGATTTTAAGGTTACACATGTGATAAACACCGGTGCAGCGGGATCTCTTGATGCAAAGATTGATATAGGTGACTTTGTGGTATCTACTGATGTGGTTTATCATGATGTTGATGCAACACTTTTTGGATATAAAAAGGGTGAGATTCCCCAGACAGGACTTCGAGAGTTTCCTGCAGATAATTGGATGATTGATAATATCAAGAAAGCAGCAGCCGGAGCCAATATTTCAGGTAAGCTTTGGGATGGACGGGTTTGCTCCGGAGACCAGTTCATATCTGATAGTGCTGTAAAGGATGGAATTAAGGCTGAGTTCAACGGTCTTTGCTGCGAGATGGAAGGGGCCGGAATTGCGCAGGCATGCTTTTTAAATAAGATTCCGTTTGTAATTCTCAGAGCTATTTCAGATAAGGCTGACGGAAGTGATATCATGGAATATCCGGAATTTGAGAAAAAGGCAGCAGCAGACTGTGCTGCTCTTACAGAGAGTTTCATAAAAGCTTTGGATTAAGATAAAATAGTTTATAACACATCTTTATTTACCATGTTATAATGAGCGTACAAATCAGTGAGAGCTGAATTTTTATAAGATTTATATAAGTTAAAGGAGATAAAGATATGGATTTAATACCCAGTTTTTCTGTAGATCATACAAAGATTGTTCCGGGAATATTCACAAGCAGAGTTGATGTCCTGGGAGAAGAAAAAGTAACAACATATGATGTCAGGGTTACAAAGCCCAATGTAGAGCCTGCAGTTGATGTAGCTGCGATGCATTCTTTGGAGCACCTTATAGCTACATTTTTAAGGAATGATCCTGACTGGAAGGATGAGGTGGTTTATTGGGGACCTATGGGATGCCTCACAGGCTTTTATCTCATTATGAAGGGCAACCGTGAACCCAAGGAAATACATGATCTTCTTCTCAGAGCCTTCAGATCTGTTGAGGCTGCGGAAGAAGTTCCCGGAGCATTGCCAGTAAATTGCGGCAATTATCGTATGCACAATCTGGAGATTGCAAAGTGGCATGCAAGAAAATTTGCAGATTATCTAGAGAAAAATGCGAATAATCCTGATATTTTTGTTTATCCTAAATCCGACAGACTTGTTACAGAGGATGGAAGACAGTTCTTCGATTCATAATGCAAATAATTAAAAGGCTGGCTCGAATAGAGCCAGCCTTTGGTTGTATAGCTTAGTGTTTAGTTGTTTGTATTTAGCTGCTTTAGACTTAGTAAAACAGATATATTACTGGTTTACATTAGACCATACTTTGTATCTCTGATTAGGATTTACACCCTTTTTCTGGAACAGTTCACTAACTGTAACAAGAGTGTAACCCTGTCTCTGAAGTCCTTCGATGATCTGAGGAAGAGCTTCAACTGTCTTATTATTTCCCTGGAAATCATGAAGCAGAATAATCTGTCCATCTTTTGCATTATTAAGAACAGAATTTACTCTCTGCTGCACAGATGTGCTGTTTTCCCAGTCATTATGTGTAGAACCTGCTATGAATATAGCATTAATGTTCTCATGCATTGTATTGCTGACTGATAAATATGGAGCTCTGAAAAGCTTTACGTCATATCCAACAGCATTCTTAATTGCTGATGCTGTCCACTCCTGCTGGTTTCTGCACTGAGAAGCACTCATTCTGGACATGTCCTCATGAGTGTAGGAATGGCTTGCAAGCTCACATCCCATATTAACCTGTCTCTGCATTGTGCTAAGCATATTCATGTTGATATTCTGTCCGATAAGGAAGAATGTTGCCTTAGCATTATATTTCTGAAGTACGTCAAGTACGCTGTTTGTAGTACTGGTAGGACCATCATCAAAAGTCAGGGCTATATATTTCTGATTTGCAGGAGCAGGCTGATTCTGTCCCTGATTCTGTGCAGGTGCGGGTGTAGCAGCCTGGCCTGATTCTGAGCCCCATTTAAAGTAGTCAAGATAAGCATCCCAGTTACCATCATCTGCAGTAACTACAAGTTCAACCTTCTGATTGCCGGTGCCATGACTTACATTCTTGATAGTGTATTCAGCAGGATAAGAGCCTCCATAATAGAAAGTACCCTTGTACTGTCCACCAATCTTTAAGTCTACTCTTGCCATGTTGTTGTTATTTGAACATCCGCGAAGAGTAAAATCATGAGTGCCGTATGCAAAATACTGATTGAAGCTAACGCTGTCGTTGTTCGCATAAAGAGCTACACCATTAAACGGATTATTGATGTTACCTGTGTACTGACCTGATTTTGTCATAGATTCACACTGTACAGAGTTATTTCCCTGTGAAGTGTTACCGCCCTGATTACCACCCTGGTTTCCTCCTTGGTTGCCGCCCTGGTTACCACCTTGATTTCCACCCTGGTTGCCTGAGCTTGAGGAACCGCCAATTGTCATAACATTTTTATAAACGTTAGCGTATCCGCTGCTCTGATAACCTTCGATGTTAAGAGCTGCCTCTGTAAGTCTTCCAAGTCTGATACCCATGCGCTCCCATGCCTTGAAGTGCTCAGTAACACTGATAGTACCACTTGTTTTCTTACTTGTTCTTACACTGAAAATCTGTGTAAAGTTGGTATCACCTATGATAGAAGGTGCATTGTAACGATTAGTTACGTAAACGTCATATGTTCCGCCGTCTACCTGAATCTGACCTCTGGGTGATCCTCCCGGTGGACGCCATGATCCCCAACTGTCTACAATGTAGTATTCAATTAACGGATCAAGTGTCCAACCATATACACACAGATATGAATTGCCATTCGGTCTGTAATCAACACCATAGTCGAATGAAATGTTACCAATCTGCTGATAGGTCTTGGACTGATCGAACTTTTTGCCCTTTCTGAAAAGAGCGTTTCCGATGTTACTCCACTGACATGTAAATGCCCCCCCTGCATCTAATGTCATACTGGTGTTGCCGTAATCTTTCCACAGCTCGTAGTCGTAGCCATCCTGATTGCCGGTCTTGTTGTTATACAGCGTAGTTGCTGCCTTGGCCTGCAAAGACGGTACAAAGAGCTGAGCGCACATGAGTGTAGTCACTAGTGCGGTAGTTAGAACTTTCTTCAACACGTTCTTTCTTCCTCCTATTCAATTTTTATGCTATACAACCAGTTGCAAGGTATTATAGCATAACTTAACAAAGCTTGTTTTACAAGAATTAACCGATGAAATTGTACAAAATGACGAAAAACCAATCATATTTTAGCAAATAAATGTATATATTATATTTTTCATTAAGATTTAAGGACTAAAATCTTGCTACACTTATCAAGTTTTGCTAAACTTGAACGCGATAGTAGAAATAACCAAAAATTAGGAGGTTCTACAAAATGGTTGAATGGAAAAACCTTGATACACTTAATTCCTATAAGGAATTAAAAAATGTTAAACACATTGATCTCGTTTCAGCAATGACCGGTGAATCCGGAGCTGAGAGAGTAAAGAAGTATTCTGTTAAAATGGCTGAAGGCCTTGACTACAATTATGCAGCTAAGGAAGTAGATGATGACATTCTTTCAGCACTTGATAAGCTTGCAAAAGAGGCTCAGCTTTCTGAGAAATTTGAAGCTCTTTACAATGGCGAGGTAATTAATACAGGCGAGAAGAGAATGGTTCTTCACCAGCTCACAAGAGGCCAGCTTGGTAACGATGTCGTAGCAGATGGTGTCAACAAGCGTGAGTTCTATGTAAAGGAACAGAAGAGAATAGCTGATTTTGCAAACAAGGTTCACTCAGGTGAAATTGCAAATGAGAAGGGTGAGAAGTTCACTACAGTAGTACAGATCGGTATCGGCGGTTCTGATCTTGGCCCCAGAGCTATGTATCTTGCTCTTGAAAACTGGGCACACAGAACAGGCAACTTTAAGATGGAAGCTAAGTTCATCAGCAATGTAGACCCTGATGATGCATCAGCTGTACTTAATTCAGTAGATGTAGCTCATGCTATTTTCATTCTTGTATCAAAGTCAGGTACAACACTTGAGACACTTACAAACCAGAGCTTTGTAATGGATGCTCTTAAGAAGGCTGGTCTTGATGCTTCTAAGCACATGATAGCAGTTACTTCAGAGACATCACCTCTTGCAAAGTCTGATGATTTCATCGAAGCATTCTATATGGATGATTATATTGGTGGACGTTACTCCTCTACTTCAGGTGTTGGCGGAGCAGTACTTTCACTTGCATTTGGTCCTGATGCATTTGCACAGTTCCTTGAAGGAGCAGCAGCAGAGGATAAGCTTGCAGCTAATAAAAATATGATGGAAAATCCTGCAATGCTTGATGCCATGATTGGTTTCTACGAGAGAAACATTCTTGGTTATCCTTCAACAGCAGTTCTTCCTTATTCACAGGGACTTAGCCGTTTCCCTGCACACCTTCAGCAGCTTGATATGGAATCAAACGGCAAGAGCGTTAACCGCTTCGGAGAGCCTATAGATTATGTTACAGGTCCTGTTATCTTTGGTGAACCCGGAACTAACGGACAGCATTCATTCTATCAGCTCCTTCACCAGGGAACAGACGTTATCCCTATGCAGTTTATCGGCTTTAAGAACAGCCAGCTTCAGAATGATGTTGGTATCCAGGGCAGCACAAGCCAGCAGAAGCTTTGTGCAAACGTAGCTGCTCAGATTGTAGCATTTGCATGTGGTAAAAAGGATGAGAACCTCAACAAGAACTTCAAGGGTGGACGTCCTTCAAGTATTATTATCGGCGATGAGCTCAATCCAAAGTCTCTCGGAGCACTTCTTTCTCACTTCGAGAACAAGGTTATGTTCCAGGGATTTGTATGGAACCTTAACAGCTTTGATCAGGAAGGTGTTCAGCTTGGTAAGGTACTTGCTAAGAAAGTACTTGCACATGAGACAGACGGAGCACTTGCTGTATACAGCGATCTTCTGAATATCTGATCCATATAATAAAAATATAGCCCCGTGATATATGAATGATATATCGCGGGGCTTTTTTATTGTATTTACAGCACATTTCCAAATGGATACCTCGGACTTGGCCTGTCTATGAAAAGGTCTGAGAAAAAGGAAACTTCTAATTTGCTGCTTCGTCAATGATCCTTAAGATAGTCTCAGTTGCATCTGACTGATTTGATTCATTCATTTTAGCAATGTATTTATCTCTGTGTTCATATACATCAAATATACTCTCAACCAGAATATCCTCATCCAATTCCTCATTATCGATAACAAGAGAAAATCCCTGCTTTTCAAAGGATTTGGCGTTTATTATCTGGTCACCGCGGCTGCTTTTTGCAGAAAGAGGAACAAGGATATTGGGCTTTCTGAGTGCAGCGAGCTCACAAATAGCGTTGGCACCGGCTCTTGAAACAACAACATCAGCCAGAGCGAAGATGTCCTTCATCTCGTTTTTTACATACTCAAACTGTTTGTAGCCTTCCATGTTGAGCTTCAAATTGTCCATTTTATCCTTGCCGCAAAGATGAACTATATTAAAGTGTGGAAGGAGTCTGGGAAGTGCGTACCTTAGAGTCTCATTTATACTCTGTGCGCCAAGGCTTCCTCCTGTAACCATGATAACAGGTTTATCATCTGTGAATCCGCAAATTTTCTTACCTGCCTCCTTTGAACCTCTAAGAAGCTCTTTTCTAATGGGTGTTCCTGTAAGGACAGCCTTATCTGACGGAAGAAGGTCAAGTGTTTCCGGAAAATTACAGCATACGGTCCTTGCAGAAGAAAAACTGAGCTTGTTTGCTAGCCCCGGTGTCATATCGGATTCATGTAATATGCAGGGGATATGAAGAGTAGCTGCAGCCCTGATAACAGGAACAGAAACAAAGCCTCCCTTGGAGAAAACCACATCAGGCTTTATTTTTTTCAGCAGTTTTCTTGCTTCAAAGAAGCCCTTCATAACACGGAAGGGATCTGAAAAATTCTTTGGATCAAAATATCTTCTAAGTTTACCTGTAGAAATTGAATAGTAAGGAACATGAAAATCTGCTATGAGCTTTTTTTCGATACCTGTGTGAGAACCGATGTAGCTGATTTCATAACCTTTTTCTCTAAGCTCCGGAATAAGAGCCATATTAGGTGTAACGTGGCCGGCAGTACCACCACCTGTTAATACTATTTTTTTAGACATTTCAAAATCTCCTTGTCTTATAAGAGTACCACAGATTTACATAAATGACACAAATGTTTTATCAGCGAGGAAGCTCGTATAAAATGTAGCCCTTATCCATGGCGCGGATTTTTGAATCCTGAATAAGTGGAAGAAGCTTTTCTTTAAGCTCAGGGTTCTTGTCCATAGCTGCTTCATCTATAAGTAAGAGCTTAACGGCATCTTTACTTAAATCAGGGAACTTAGTATCTGTTTCTTCAATAGAATCAATAAGATATACCCTCTCATGTGAAATAGTAAGGTCCATGGGAGGCTCATAGTGTATCTCATTGGTGAATGAGAAACAAACATCATTGTAGTCAGTATATCTGTAAAGGAACTCATCAAGAGTATAATCTGCTTCTCCGTCTCTTGAAACAATATACCTTGAAGTGGAAGTCGGCACCCCTGTTATGAGAATCAGTATGAAAAAGCTCATAGCGAATACAGGAATAAGGGGAGCAATCTTATGTCCAAGGAAATGAGCTGTCTCCTCAGCTTTTCCCATATTGATAGCACGAACATACGCAATAGCAGCGATGGGTGAAGTCATTGCAACGCACCAGCCTGCCTTCATCATGGAGAACTCGTGAACTGCAGAGTGGTTTTTCAGCATTACTATCTGAAAAATGACTGAGATATAGGCAGCAATGATCAGTGCAATGTCCGAATTTATGAAAAGTGTTTTAATTCTCCTGCCCTTTGGCAAAGTAAGAAATGCAATAACAACAGTAGCAAGCTGAAACAGACAAAGATAGAACATGAAACTTCGCTGCTCCTGAGTAAAGGAAGAAGTAAAATTCTCAATAAGCCTTGATACAATAGCAGACAGACTGTCATCTCCGCCTGTTCTGAACTTAAGCTTATAGATAAGAGTATCAAGCCAGCCATCAACAAAGCTTAACTGGATCACAAAAGTTATTACAGCCATTATGACAGGTACAGCATAGTATAGAGATTCAAGAACAATATCTTTAAGGCTCTTTTTCCTCAAAATAAGGCTTACAGTTCTCATAACGAATACAAAGAAAGCAAGTATCCAAAAATAATAGTCCGTAAGAATCCCGCAGAATATAGTAAAAAAGTGAAGAATTCTTAAGACAGTATACTGATAGCTATGCATTCTTATTTCAGGAGTATATATGAGCTCCTCCAGAAATAAAAACAACATGACATAGAAGATAACGCTCTGGTCTGTGAAAAAGACATTTGGCATATACCATGCATTTACAGGAAGAAGCATCCACAAAACCACTGTACAAACAGGAATGATTATCCTTGAAAGCCATCTTCCGATGTTGTGCTTCCAAAACAATACAAAAATAAAACTGGAAAACAGCATAGATTCAATTGCAAACAAAATCATCTGAAGATGTTTAACAAAAGAGATATTTATGAAGCTTTTTCCAAGAAGTTTAGCCCAGAACCAAACAAGAAAAATGTGACCGCTTGGATAACTTATAAAGGGTATTCTGTCATTAAAACTCTGAAATTCGATAGATCTGTAGTTTTCGCAAGCAGTAAAATGCATGGAGGCTGCACCCTCTTCAAGCCAGATATTTACATACTTGATAGTTGAAGCGGACTGCCAGATATTATCTCCGCCCATATTGTTGTAGCGTATGGGATATTTGAAATTGAAAATTGTGAGAAAAATAAGCAGTGTAAAAAGATTTACCAGAATAAAAGCAATAGGAGTGGTACGAAGCTTTTTCATGATTTGTGTTCCTTATCTGTAAAAAAATGATCTATGATCATGCCTGCTTGAAGGCATAATACATTTCTGTTCATACTACCATATTTTCTGCTATAATTGAATTCGATTTAACAAATAAAAAGGAGTTTGCAATGGAACAAAAGCAGCAAATGCCTGACTTTGTAAGAAAAATATGGAGCAGCATTCCGGTAACCAACAGATTCTGTTTCTGTGTCAGTATGATTACGGGTTTGTTGGTTCATTTTTATATGCTGTCAAATAAGATAACAAATCTTGATGATATAGTATGTGTTCCCGGAGTCGGAGGCGGTAAGGTTCTTGGTAGGTGGTTCCAGGAGCCGGTTCATGATCTATTTTCACCCTGGTCAAGTCCTGCATTAAACGGAATAATGGCGCTTATAATCCTGTCGATAGCTGCCTGCGTTATAGTTAATACATTGAAATTAAAGAGCGTAACGGGAGCTGTGCTTGTGGGAATTACCATGATGACACTTCCAAGTACAGCCAGCAATATGTACTATATGTATCTTGCGCCTACCTTTGCCCTTTCTATTTTGGCCAGCACTATAAATGTACAGATAACCTCTAAATATAAATTCGGGTGGATTCTTGGAGCCGTGCTGCAGTTTTTCAGTATGGCATGTTATCAGGCATACTTTGGATTATCTGCATCACTTTTTGTTCTGGTCTATATGCTGATGCTCATTGATGGCGGCAACATTCTTATTATTGTAAAAAAAGGTTTAAGAAGCATAATCGGACTTGGCATAGCCATGGCAGGCTACCTTGTAAGTCTTAAGTTTGTAGATCTTAGTGATTATAAGGGATTAAGTGATATAGGACAGACTTCTGCGGGGGACATTCTTCTTGCAATTTTAAGAGCATATCACAGAGTACTTCAGTACTTTATAACAGCGCCTGAGAGTTTTATGAAGGGTGCTCCAACCATTTTTAACAGATTGCTTGTGGTGATGGCTATAGGGCTTTTTACAGCTCTTATAATAAAGAAAAAGATTTATGTAATGCCTTTAAGGGGAATACTCATACTTATTCTTTTGATCATATTTCCCTTTGCCCTTGGACTTGTCTATGTAATGGCTCCGCAGCTATCACACGCTTCTACGGTGATGATCTACTCCTACAGCGTATTCTACTTCTTCATTATTGCATTGATGGAGAGAATTTTATCAGTAAGCAGTAAAAACAAAGTGCTGGTATTATTTGCTTCAATAACATTTATTGCTTTACTTTTAGAATTTTATGCAAGTGCCAGAGTGGTCAACAATGCTTACTACAGAAGCTATATAGCACAAAACCGGGTTATGCAGTATTACAACAGGATACTTACAAAGCTTGAAGCGGCAGAAGGCTTTAAATATGGAGAGCCCATGACAATTCTGGGAGGTTTTTATCCCGATCCTTTACCGGTTTCAAACCACAATATGAATGGTAAGGAGCTTGTTGATTTTGAAGGAGCAACACTTGAAGATCTGCTATTTCTTCCAACAAACAGAGACAGAGTATTGCAGATATGGTTTGGCCTTGAAACAGGTGATGTGACTATGGAGAAGAAGGAAGAGATAATGGAGACTTCTGAATTTAAACAGATGCCGAGTTATCCTGCAGATGGATGTGCGGCAAAAATAAAAGATGTGTGGGTTGTCAAAATAAATGAAGATGACAGCAAGTAATAAAAAGACTGGGCGTTAGTACCCAGTCTTTTCCATTAGCTTTTCTATTTTATTCCAATACTTTTCAGGATCTACGTAGGCTCCGCGCACATGAGCAGCCCCCAATATAAGGCAATATTGTTTTGGAGCAGTACACTTCTCATAAAGTCTGGCACTCATGTGAGGATCTATCAGTTTATCCTCATCTCCATGAATGAAAAGCGTCGGTGTTTTAGATTTTGAAACGGCTTCCAGTACATCAACCTTTCTGATGTCATATCCACATTTGAACAATATGCAGAAACGGAGTATGAAAAGAGCAACTGAAACAGGAATGATATTTTTTGACATCTTGTAAACGTGAGCAAATTCTTCAACAAGAGTGGTGTAGCTACTGTCAGCAACAGCAAAAACAACGTTTCCTGGAAGTTTTTCACCTGTAGTCATAAGGGTTATGGCTGCTCCCATACTTGTTCCGTGAATTATGATGCGTGCATCCTTATCTTGGCGGATTATGTGATAAATCCATTCCAGAATATCAAGACGGTCGAAATATCCGTAGCCTGTGTAGTCACCGTCACTTAGACCAAATCCCCTGTTATCCGGAAGAAGCACGTTTATACCAAGTTCATGATAATGCTTTGCATACATGGCCATGAACTCGCCATCACTTCTTACCCCGTGGATACAGATGGCATATTTGTGACTTTCCTCTTTAGCCTTTATAAAATGAGCGTGAAGTCTGAGTTCATCAATTGAATTTATATAAACGTCTTCTCTGTCAGGACAGTTTCTAAGCCATCTTATTGATTTTGCGTCAATAGGATCAGAGTCTATTTCTTCCTGTGTTTTCTTTTTTGGAACAACTGCCATGTCAAAAAACATTGATGCAGCTGCGGCTCCCCCTCCGAAAAGAGCTGTAAGTAAGCCAAATAATACGAAATTTCGCTTTTTGCTCATAGGAACCTCCTTATGTATTTCTGTATAGAAATTTTAACAAATACTAATAAATTGTGCAATTAGTCATAGATACCATAGCGTTTGTAAACGAAATATGGTATTATTATTTTGACTGATAATTTGCATACTTTTTCTAGGTTGTATTGAGGGGTACAGATGTTAGAAAGAAAACTTGCAGAGAAATTCAGGAAGCTTTACACTGAAAACTCTTTAAAGCTTAAAAATTATGATGTCCAGCTTTTTACTCTGCAGGATCCGTTTGACTGGATTCAGCTTCTCTCGGAGAGGGCTTATGTAATGCGCGATGTCTTCGAAGAGAATGAAGAGCTCATGGCGGAGCTATGGGAAAATTGCTCTGAGGAGATTACGCCTGAGGAGGCGGAGCTTCTCTATGACCTTGCTATTGGCTTTTTTCTTGACGATCATCATGATTTTGTTGTGCTTACAGAGTTCTGCGAGCGCATTTTGCCGGTATTTGTCGACATGGATGAGCCGGAATTTCTTGTTGCAATATATCATGTTCTTGGTAGTGAATATGCAAAGTTCTATCGTTCTGTTGCTGATAAAAATGGAATGCAGACTGCCCTTGATTATTTCCGCAATTCTATAAAAGAGGCCGGTCGCTATTCACAGATTTCTTCTCCTGAAGTTCGGGAGTTTATTTTCCAGGATTATTTGTTTTTAATTACATACCTTACCGGTTTCTATACTGATAAAACAGAGAGCATAAGGCTTTATGACGAAGTCTGGGCGCTTTGGGAAAATGAAAATGTTCAGCATATCGATGCTGATAATGATAGTATAAAGGCAATTTTATCAAAGATTGATGACGCATTTGTGGCAAAATCGAGAAGGCTTGATACTCTGGAGGAAAAGGACAGGGAGAAGTATCTGGACCTTATGGCAAAGACCAATGAAAGAGCCATTAAGGGCGATGGCGATAAGATAGGAACTCCCAATTACAGAACCTGTTGTACTTATAAGTACTTAAAAGGAGAGATGCCTCCCGAGGAGATAATGGAAAAGCTCATTAAGTGTATAAATGAGGTTATTCCTGCTCCTGATTATGAAAATGATGATCCGGACAGCTTTGAACTGGTAATGCGGCATTTTAAATACGCCTGCACAGCTATTATGGTCATAGAAAAAATGGGGCTTGAAGGACGAGAACGCGAGAAATGGACGGACAGATTTCTTCCAAAATCAATGTCAATCCTATCCAATGTGCCCTATATATTTTTTACCGGAGAAATGCAGCCTGTATGCGAGCAATGGTACCGCGCAGCAGCTCCCATAATTACAGGGGAACTTAGCAAGGTACAGTTCATAATGCAGATGATTGTGAGGCGGCAACCCTTTACATATATACACTCGCAGATGGTTGCGAAAATAGCGACACTTATCGGTCAGGAAATGATAGAGAAAAAGCCTGGACTATTCGTTGGAATAAGAGGTATTGAGACGGTAGAAGAAGTACAGAAAAATAAGGCTTACCTCCTTTCGTTTATAACAACAAGTGGCCTTGTACATGATGTAGGAAAATGTTATATCCCTGATACGATAAACAGGCAGAACAGAAGCCTTAATACTAAAGAGTACGCAACTATAAGAAAGCACTCAGAGGTGGGATACAGAGAGGCAAAGGAAAATACCGCATTATTACCATACGCCGATGTGATACTGGGACACCATAAACATTACGATGGCCTTCATGGTTATCCACTAAATTACGACAATACCAAGTCTCCCATAAGGATCATAATTGATCTGATATCCATAGCTGATTCAGTTGAAGCGGGTACTGACACACTCACAAGAAGCTATACTAAAGGGAAGGACTTTAACAGGCTTTTAAATGAGCTGAAAAATGAGGCCGGAACAAGATACAATCCTGACATTGTTAAGATCATAGAGAACTCCAAAAAGCTTATAAATGAGCTTGATAACCTTACCGGCAAGGGTCGCTATGATATGTACTATAAGTCAATGCAGGAAATTCTTGGTAAAGCCAAGGAAGATATTGCCGATATAAAAATATGACATACATAAGGAGCATACATGCGATTTAGAACCAGGCTGATGATCGCATCAGCGACGATAGTTATTTTGCCCTTTATCCTGGTGGTTGCTTCGTTTGTCATCATACAGAACTCGGTTGGCAATTCATATACCAGCCTCATTACATATATGGTAGTGGCTTTTGCGCTGATATTGATAGTGACCAGTATGGTACTTACTGCCTGGCTGAGAAAAGGCTTTTTTGAGCCGGTGGATGAACTGAATGTTGCGATGCAGCATATCAAGGATGGCAATTTTGATTATATGCTGCCAACTGATATAGGTGATAAGGGTGAGATAGGAGAACTTTACAGAAACTATGAAGATATGCGGCTGAGGCTTAAGGAATCAGCTGATGAGAAGGTTATAAGGGAAGGTCAGAACAAGGAACTTATAAGTAATATCTCACATGACCTTAAGACACCCATAACTGCCATAAAGGGTTATTCACAGGGGCTTTTAGAGGGTGTTGCCGACACTCCTGAGAGGCAGATGAAGTACATTCGCACCATATATAACAAGGCGAATGATATGAATAACCTCATAAATGAGCTTACCTTGTACTCAAGTATAGACAACAACAGAATTCCTTACAATTTTACCAGGATAGTTGTTGGAGATTATTTCGGAGACTGCATAGAAGAAATCGGAATGGATCTCGACAGTAAGGATATAAAGCTGAATTACGCAAACCTTACGGCGCCTGATACGCAGATTGTTGCAGATCCTGAGCAGCTAAAGAGAGTTGTAAATAACATCGTAAGTAACAGTGTTAAATACTTAGGGCGTGATGATGGATCGGGAACCATAGACGTCAGAATATTGGATGAAGTCGACTCTGTCAGAGTTGAGATAGAGGACAACGGAAAGGGCATAGGATCTCAGGATATACCAAACATATTCGACAGATTCTACAGGACAGATTCCTCCAGAAACAGCAAGCAGGGAGGAAGCGGAATAGGACTTTCCATAGTAAAGAAAATCATAGAGGATCATGGGGGATACATTTGGGCTACCAGTCATGAGGGAGAAGGAACCTGCATGCATTTTGTTCTTCGTAAGTACATGGAGTATCACGAGAAGGCAGACGGAGAAGCTGTGGTAGATCACGATTTTGAGAGCGTATAAACAATAAAAAAGATTGGAGGCCACTGGTATGAGCAGAATACTTATAGTTGAGGATGAAGAAGCGATTGCTGACCTCGAGAAGGACTATTTGGAACTGTCAGATTTTGAAGTGAAAATTGAAAATTCCGGAGATGTAGGTTTACAGACAGCACTTAGCGAGGAGTTTGATCTTGTAATTCTGGATCTGATGCTCCCCGGAATGGACGGATTTGAAGTATGTAAGAGAATCCGTGAAAAGAAGGATGTACCTGTTCTTATGGTATCAGCTAAAAAGGATGATATCGATAAGATAAGAGGACTTGGTCTTGGTGCAGATGACTATATCACAAAACCTTTTAGTCCTTCTGAGCTCGTTGCAAGAGTTAAGGCTCATATGGCACGCTATTCCAGACTTGTTGGAAGCGGGCATGAGTCCAATGATGTAGTTGAGATAAGGGGTCTTCGCATTGACAAGACTGCAAGAAGAGTTTATGTTGATGGAGCAGAGAAGAGCTTTACGACTAAGGAATTCGATCTTCTTACATTCCTTGCAGAGAATCCGAATCATGTATTTACGAAGGAAGAACTCTTCAGGAAAATCTGGAACATGGATTCTATCGGTGATATTGCAACTGTTACAGTGCATATCAAGAAGATTCGTGAAAAGATCGAGTTTGATACCTCCAATCCCCAGTATATAGAGACTATTTGGGGCGTTGGATACAGATTTAAGGTATAGATTCCTGAACGCATTTTCCGATTTACGTTCACGAAGTCATAATACATTAAAAATTAATTATGGGCTCTCCGGTTTCGGAGAGCCCGTTTTTAAGGGACAAATAGCAAATGAATATAGAAGTACTTTATGAAGACAATGACATATTGGTATGCAGAAAGCCTGCGGGAATCGCTGTACAAAGCAGCAGTGTTACCTCATCCGACATGGAGACACAGCTGCGTTCACAGATTTTAAGAAGCGGAACATTTAAATCCAGGAATACAATTCTGCATGTAGTACACAGACTTGATCAGCCTGTAGAAGGAATCATAGTGTTTGCAAGGACCAAAAAGGCAGCAGCCAGCCTTAGCAGACAGGTTCAGGCTGACGGAGATATGAACAAGACATATCTTGCGGTGGTTTACGGAGCATTCTCAGAAAATGAAAAAGAGGGTGAGCTTCTGAATTATTTATATAGGGATACGGCAACCAAAATGGCTGTTATTACAGATACTGAAGACAAGAATAAAGGCTCTAAGAGGTGCAGCCTCACCTACAAAGTTCTATCAGAAAAAGATATAAATGACATATCGGTAAATAATGTAGTGGATTTTGAAGATAATAAAGATTCAGAGAAAATATCTCTTGTGGAAATCCATCTGCAGACAGGAAGATATCACCAGATCCGTGCCCAATTCGCAGAAGCAGGACATCCCCTTCTTGGTGACAGAAGGTATTGCTCAGAGCAAAGTGATGAGGTTTCTGCCAGACTAAGGGTCAGAAACGTAGCCCTTTGTGCTTGCAGCCTCTCATTTAACCATCCGGTAACGAATGAGAGGTTAGAGTTTGAGATAGAGCCAGAGGATTTAATCTTCGAGAAGATATAAATAATGCTGATGATTGTTTCAGATAAGCGCATCTGCAAACATGGAATTATACAAAAAGCTAATATAAATGTATCAGGAGAGAGTATGGAAAAAGCGGAAATAAAGACAGGTCTTATCATGGAAGGCGGCGCAATGCGCGGTATGTTCACCGCAGGAGTTACTGATGTGTTCATGGAAAATGGAATCGAATTTGATGGAGCAGCAGGAATTTCAGCAGGTGCAATATTTGGATGCAACTACAAATCCCACCAGATAGGGCGCACTATCAGATATAACAAAAGATACGGCAGAGACCCAAGATATTGTAGTATCAGGTCTCTTATAACAACCGGGGATCTATATGGTGTGGAATTCTGTTACCACACAGTTCCTGAGAAACTCGATATATTTGACAGGGCAGCATTTGAGCAAAACCCAATGGAATTCTATGTGGGAGCAACAGATGTAGCAACAGGTAGAATAGCTTACCATAACTGCCTTGATGGCAGAGCAAAAGACATAGAGTGGATGCGAGCATCAGCCTCTATGCCATTTGTATCAAGACCTGTGAAAATTGATGGAAGACTGTATCTTGATGGCGGAATAACAGATCCTGTTCCGTTTAAATATATGGAGAAGCGTGGATATAACCGTAACGTAATAATACTCACCCAGCCCAAGGGATATCAGAAAAAGGACCATCACAACTCATCACTTATAAAGATGCTCCTAAAAAAATATCCCAAGGTTGCAGATGCCATGATCGCCCGCCCCGGTGTTTACAACCATCAGATGGAAGAAATACTGGAGAGGGAAAACAGCGGCCAGAGCCTTGTAATTCGCCCTCCGGAACCTCTTGGAATAAGTCGTACGGAAAATAATCCTACAGAGCTTGAGTGGGTATATCAGACAGGCCGTGTGGAAGGAAAAAAGAGGCTGAAGGAAGTTATAGACTTTTTGAAAAAAGATTAACTGTTATTCTATGACTTCTTGCCGGCAAAGAGATAATTGCCCACAAGAAGTCATGACATCTTGAATCAAAGATTCAAGATGCCTGCAAATAGGCCATTCCAATGCGACTTCGTCGCGGGCCTATTTGCCTCCTGAATCATGTTCTCACGAAACCCGCAGCTAGTGCGGGTTTCTGAAATATCATTCAAGAACTCATACTTTATTATCCGGCATCCTTCAGCTCTTTGTGATCATCATATGGTACAGCTTCTACGTCATCACCATATATAGTTCCAAAATCATCTCTCATGGAGACAGGCATAAAACCACGCTCAAGGCATGTTTTCTTTAAGCTGTTCGCCTTGTCTGTATCGCCATGCTCACGAACCGTATCATCACATAGAACCATATATGCTCTGGACTCGTACCTGTCATTGTTTACTACATACTGAGCCATGGAAACATCTCCTGAGCTGTTTCCAAATGCAAGCACCGGAACTTTGCCAATTTCAAGTGCAATCGCACTGACCTTATTCATCTTTACAGTATTGATTATAAGGTCTTTGCTGAGAATAACAGTATCATCCTTGGAATAATCGTACTCTATCCCGTCAGTATCACCCTGGCCTGAAGCGACCATGGTGTAACTTGATCCAATAACTCTGTTTTCAGGAATCGGCAGCCTGTCCTTTATAATAGCCCTGCAAATAGTTCTGTCTGAGCCGCTTACGATGTAGCATTGAAAATCATTTGCATCCAGATATTCAACAAGTGAGATCATTGGTTTATAAAAAGCTTCTCTCCATGTCAGATTTGTGAATCCTTCTGTTTCAGAATCCATGAATTTAGTAACATAATCCTTAAGTTCCTCAGGCGTCATTCCGGCATAAGCTTCACCTGCAAACTTTGCATGTTTAATATCAGAGTCCTTGGGAAGCTTGCCTTTATAGATGCCTTCTTTAAGAGCCAAAGCAAACTCCTTCATATCATCCGGAGCTTTATAAGTATCATCGTAAAGAACTCTGTGAATGAACATCATGGCTACAAAATATGAAGGACATAATTCACCGATTATTGTTCCGTCCAAATCAAAAACAGCGATTCTGTCTTCTAAAGGGATAAAATTAGATGAAGCCCTATCTGTTACATCTTCAACATACTCGACAATCGAGGCTGCTACCGGTGAGTCTTTGGCCCAGTATTTTAAGGCAGCTTCTGAACTATTAGAAGCATCTGCTTTAGCATTAGTTACTATCCCGGCAGGCAGAACTAATGCAGCAGCAAGAACCAGTACTAAGTAAAAAGAAAACAACTTTCTGTTCATTTTACCCTCCTAACTTAGATGTTATTAATTCTTATCACTATAATGATAAGTTAATTTGCAGCTGTATATTATTAAAAAAAATTGAAAAATAAATAAAAGACATATATTGCTTTATATTTCTGATAATAATAAAAAGCGCAGTATAGAACCGTCAAAAGGCTCGCAACTGCGCTTAAAAGTACAACTGATGAAATTAAAATCACATGATAACAGGGGCATTTGCCTGATCTGGAACAGTTACTTCATTAATTGATTCGTCAATATCGTGGAAGAATGCCCTTGTCTGTGTTATGCCATTTTTGGCATCCTCGAACTCCCAGAGGAACTGCGGAGGAATGTTCTCGCGGCCGTACATGGATATTCGACCTGCATATGCGTGGATAATGCTGACATACTTTTTGTCCAGCTCATAATTTCTGTAAATCTCACGGCGAAGCCTCGGACGCTTTGCCACAAACTTGCGGATATCTATCTTGAGATCAAGAGGCAGATCCTGCTCTCTGTCTCTTACAGCCTGTAAATACTTTTTATAGGTTTCTTCGTCTATCTTCTGGAAATGATTATCATATTCGAAGCAGGCTGCTCCGTCGGGTAGATCAAGACGGTATCTGCCGCCTCCGTATACCTCTTCTATTCTGGCAACAACCTGTGGTACCAAAGGTTTGCCATTGTAATCCAATATGATGACTTTGTCATCCGGTTTGTATTTTGCCATAATTTTTCTCCTCTTTTTGCCCTGAAAACCTTTTCTTGCAACAAACACTATATCCCTATAAACCGCTAAATTCAAGGGCTTTCCCTATTTTTTAACACCTTTCAGCATTTTTTAAGAAAATCTAAAGAATTTAGTTCCGTTTAAGGTTGACCATGTAATATGACTTCAGAAGCAGAGAAAACGAAGCAAATGAAAGAGGCAGATATGGGCGGATTTAAGGACACTTTTCAAAGGTATGAAACAAAGTACTTATTAGAAGACTTCCAGTACAAAGCTATGCTGGAGAGGCTTGAAGGAATGGCAGAGGTCGATGAATACGGACAGACATCTATCCTGAACATATATTATGACACTCCGGGCTATCAACTGATCAGAAATTCTTTGGATAAACCGGTTTATAAGGAAAAATTAAGGCTTCGTAGTTATGGAGTACCTGAAGATGACACGAGAGCTTTTATAGAGATAAAGAAAAAATATGAAGGCATTGTCTACAAGCGAAGAATAGGAATGGAATACAGAGAGGCTCTTGCCTATCTTAATGAAAAAAAGACTCCAACTGAGAAGTCACAGATTTCAAGTGAAATCGACTATTTCAAGCATTTTTATAAAGGACTAAGACCAGCGATGGCGATATCCTATGACCGCATAGCTCTGGCAGGAACTAAGGATAAGGAGCTTAGGATCACATTTGATGAAAACATCAGATGGAGAGTGGATCATCTGGACTTAAAGTATGGAAATAAAGGTGTCCCTATCCTTAAACAAGGACAGCACCTTATGGAGCTGAAAATAGCAGGTGCGATGTCGGTTCAGATGGCACAAATACTTGATGAGCTGCAAATCAGACAGGTCTCATTTTCCAAATATGGAAGAGGCTATCTTGATTATAAATATCCTGAAGGTGTAAGAGAGGCGTTTTTTCAGGACAAAAAGAGAGGACATGTTATTACAGACGAAAGAGTCCTTACAGCGTAAGGCTTAAAGAAAATTAGAAATCAGGTAATCAGAAAAGGAGATTTTTACGAAATGAACGAATTATTATTTGGAACAGTTATGGAATCAGGAAGTTTTACCGGAACAGCATTTATATCAGCAACGCTGGTTTCTCTGGCAGTTGGCATTTACATAGCTTTTATGGCGGGACTGAAAGGGAAGGCATCAAGGAGCCTTGCAATAACACTGGCGCTTCTTCCTGTGATCGTACAGGTTGTGATAATGCTTGTTAACGGTAATCTCGGTGCAGGCGTAGCAGTTGCGGGAGCATTTAGCCTTGTAAGATTCAGATCTCAGCCGGGGTCAGCGCAGGATATAACAAATATTTTCCTTGCAATGGCTGTAGGACTTGCAACAGGTATGGGATATATAGGCCTTGCAGTTATTTTTGCAATCGTTGTTACACTTATAAACCTCGTACTTAAGACTATTGGTTTTGGAGGAGTTGGTACAGAAGTCAAAACCGTAAAGATTACAGTTCCCGAGAGCCTTGATTTTGAAGGGATTTTTGATGATATTTTTGCAAGATATACAACCATGGCAGAACTTGAAGAGGTTAAGACTACCGGAATGGGAAGTCTCTATAAGCTAACATATAGCGTAACTATGAGAGGCAAGGCATCGACTAAAGCGATGATCGATGAAATGAGAATGAGAAATGGCAATCTGGAGATATCCTGTTCAAGACCTGTAGCAGCCTGCGGAGCAGAGCTGTAATAGTTTCAGGCTTGTTTAAGCATAGTGAGGTTATACTTATGAAAATAAAAAATTTAGCGGCGATATTCGCCACAGGAATGGTACTCGGCATAGGTGCTGCAGCCTGCGGAGCTGTGGCTTCAAGTAACAAATTGACAGATAGAATAAGTGATGAAGCTGAAAATGACAGTGAAAACATAGAATCAGAGGATACGGCAAAGAATTCAGATACAGCCACGGTTTCTACTGTAGAAAGTACCCTGATGGATGCAAGCACAGATACTACGAAAATTGGAGCAGTTACATCCGTATCAGAGCTTGATCTGGCAGGGATGTTTACGGACAGG
The DNA here is from genome assembly GCF_045999815.1 of Butyrivibrio sp. NATIVEDY162. Classification (GTDB taxonomy): domain Bacteria; phylum Bacillota; class Clostridia; order Lachnospirales; family Lachnospiraceae; genus Butyrivibrio. The sequence continues at coordinate 2,366,820 of NZ_CP172573.1, read as the reverse complement.
GATTTGGATACAGGCTATGATGAGAGCAGCGCCTGCAGCATTACTTTAAATGGAGATAGCGCTGAAATATCAGGATCAGGTGCAGTAGCAGATGGCTCCGTCATTACAATAACTGAGGAAGGGACATATATTATCTCAGGGAGCCTTAATGATGGTCAGATAGTTGTTGACGTGGCTGATACCAAGAAGGTTCAGCTGGTGCTAAATGGTGTATCAGTAACTAATGATGATGGCGCATGCATCTATGTTAAGAGTGCAGATAAGGTTTTTGCTACTCTGGCTGCTGGAACAGAGAATACACTATCAGATACAGGTGCAGAATATGTTCAGGGAGACTCAGAAACTAATGTTGATGGTGTCATCTTCAGTAAAGATGATATCACTTTTAACGGAGAAGGGACTCTTAATATAAGCGCATCTTATGCAAACGGAATTGTTGGAAAAGATGATGTTAAGTTTACAGGAGGAACGTACAATATTACCGCTACAGGAAATGCAATAGAGGGTAAGGATTCTGTCAGAATAAAGAACGGATCATTTACTCTGACCGGCGGAAATGATAAAGATGCTATCCATACAAGTAACGAGGAGGAGTCCGGAAAGGGATATGTTTACATCGAGGGTGGAGATTTCACCATAAATGCCAAGGATGATGGAATACATGCAGGCACGGTTTTGTATATATGTGGCGGTAATATTGATATTCAAGAGAGCTATGAAGGTATTGAAGGAGATACCATAGATATTCTGGACGGAACTATTAAAATAAAATCGAGCGACGACGGACTAAATGCTTCTGCAAGCACATCTCAGGATTCATTTGGCTTTGGCGGTATGGGCGGTGGAATGGAATATGATGAAAATGCCTATATTCATATCTACGGAGGAGACCTCTATGTAAATTCAGAGGGAGACGGAATTGATTCAAACGGCGATCTGTATGTGGATGGCGGGAATATTATAGTAGACGGTCCTGTTAATGATGGCAACGGAGCACTTGATAAGGGCGGCACAGCAACTATTTCAGGAGGAATGTTAATAGCTGTAGGATCAAGTGGAATGGCAGAGAGCTTTAGCAGTGACTCCGGGCAGTATTCCCTTCTTTATGGTTTTGAGAACGCTTTGGAAGCAAATACTGTAATAACATTAACAGATAGTGATGGGAATAAACTGATGGAGTATACCTTGAATAAAAAGGCATCAGCACTCACATTTAGTTCAAAGGATCTTGCAGAAGGAGATTACACCATTACTGCAGGTGACTTTACGGATACAGTTACTATTAGCGATAAAGCTACTTCTGCAGGCGCATCTACTGGAATGATGGGCGGTAGAGGACAAGGCGGCATGGGTGGTCGAAGGCAAGGAGCCATGGGCGAGAATGGACAAAGACCGGAAGGAGTTAATCCCGGACAGATGCCGGAAGGAAGTGAACCTCCGCAGATGCCTGAAGGCACTGAACCTCCGCAGATGCCTGATGGTGCTATGAAAGAGCAGATGCCTGAAGGAGAATCTTCTACACAAAAGTCTGAAGGTACTATGAAAGAGCAACTTCCCGAAGGAGAAACTTCTGCCCAAATTTCAGAAGGTACTGAAAACTCAGAGACACAGGATAAGGAAGGTTAATATGATCCAACCTCAGCGCCATTTTCAGGGGCGCTGAGGGTTATTGATATACCATTCTCAGATACAGCTGTGGGATCATCGATAGTAATTGGATATTCGTGCTCGTTACCTTGCGTATCAGTAACAATAATAGAGCGGCTTGCACTGTCAGTATTAACAGGAAATGTTACACCTGCAAGTATCCTTCCGGAAGGTAGGGTCTGACCTTCTGCGAGGAAAGAAGGTGAGTCTGTGCCAAGTGAATTGTCACGAAGGATTATAGAACTGAGTTCTAAACCTGAGTTATTGGCGATATAACATACAATCTCAATGTTCTTTGAAGCTTCCAAAGTAGCAGCGTCTTCAGAGGATAATTCTTTGTTCATCTCATCAAGAAGAGCAGTATATGAAGCTGAAAGCTCATCCATGTCCGGGATTATTTCCTGAATTTCTTTATCATTTAGCTTATTAAAATCAGTGCCTGTATATAGATTGTACTGTGTCTGTAATTCGGATAGCTCATCTTCATAAGAGGTTCCTGTAAGTTTTCCGTTTGTATCCTCAGCCAGCTCTTTTTGCTGAGTAAGTGAGTCTCTAACGCTTGTTGCTTTCTCTATGTTTTCATTTGAAGCCCTGCAGGAGGCTGTAAGGAGCAGAGCGGATATTATTGTAATTGTAATTATATTTTTTTTCATTTTTTCTTTAGTATCTCCTGATTCTATTAATGTTAACATTATACTATGAAAAAAACAGTGACGGCTTCCATATTTATTTTGACAATTATATTAAACATACTTTCCTGGGTGGTTCCGGGATTTTCTGATTTTTATACGGAAAAGATTTTTCCAATATGGGTACTGACCTATGGGAGGATAACTTCACTTGTGCCGTTTTCAGTTGGAGAGATCATGATTGTTCTCGGAATACTGTGGCTGGTGATGATTCTATTTTCAAAAAAAATAAGAAAATATACTCCGGGGCTCCTTGCCATAATAGCCCTTGTTATGACACTTAACTGCTTCATAAATTATCATTGCACGCCTATCAGGAATTCCTATGAGATAAGCGGGGGCGAAAATGGTGATAATAATAAAAATGAAACGGACAGGGAATTCACCATAGGTGAGCTTGCAGAGCTTCGGGACTATATTGTGGATAAGTGCAATGAGCTTTCTGTAAAAATGAACAGAACTGAAGATGGGCTTTTGGAATATGATGAGACGAAAATGGCGGAAACAGCCAAAAAGTCCATGGGAGCTCTGGGGGATAGGTTTCCCAAGCTTAAGGGATTTTATGTAACACCAAAACCTCTTGTGGCTTCAGGCTTTATGAGCCAGCAATATATGCAGGGGTATTACTTCCCATTTTCCATGGAGGCAAATTATAACGACATAATGTATGTGTCCAATAAGCCCTTTACCATGTGCCATGAGCTTGCCCACACCAAGAGCTACATTTTTGAGGATGAAGCAAATTTTCTGGCTTACCTTGCCTGTATAGCATCTGATGATACGTTTTTCCAGTACAGTGGATATCTGGGAGTTCTTAATTATGTGAACAATGCTTTTTATGAAAATGTTTCAAATGAAGAATATAAGTCACATATAAAGATATCCGGGCAGGTCAGCAAGGATAATATTTTCCTTACCAAAGACAATTGGAAAAAAGTTGAGGAGACATCGATTCTTGATACTGAAACGGTAAAAAAGGCAGCAGATACTTTTGTTGATACGACTTTGAAGGTGAACGGTGTAGATGACGGCAAGGCAAGCTATAACAGGGTTGTGGAGCTGATGCTTCTTGAGTACTACAGCAGAAATTAAACTAGGAGAGATTACTATGAAACTGCTTCTTGCAGAAGATGAAAAGGAATTATCAAATGCCCTTGTGGCTATACTTAAGCACTCGAGCTATACGGTTGATGCAGTATATGACGGGCAGGATGCACTTGATTATATACTTGCAAGTGATTATGACGGAATAATCCTGGATATCATGATGCCGGGGCTTGAGGGTACAGAGGTACTAAAGAGAATAAGGGACAAGGGTATAAGTACGCCTGTCCTTTTCCTTACTGCCAAATCTGAGACGGATGACAAGATAAGGGGACTGGATCTGGGAGCGGATGATTATCTCACAAAACCTTTTGAGATGGGGGAACTCCTTGCAAGAATACGTGCGATGACACGGAGAAAGGCGGATTTTGCCCCTAACAACTTAAAGTGCGGTAATCTTGAACTTGACAGAGCAGGGTATGAATTACGTGTACCCGGTAAAGAGCCTGTAAGGCTTGTAGGAAGAGAATTCCAGATGATTGAAATGCTTATGGAAAATCCCGGAAGGGTGATTTCGGTGGATGCTTTTATGGAAAGGATATGGGCAGACGGCGAGGCAGATGTAAATGTGGTCTGGGTTTATATATCTAATATCAGGAAAAAACTCACTGCACTTGGAGCTACTTGCGAGATAAAGGCATCCCGCGGAGTTGGATACTCCATGCATGAAAAGGTGGAATGACGTAATGGTAAAGAAGCTTAGACGTAAGTTTGTATTGACCGCCACATTATCGCTTTTACTGATACTTATCGGCATTATCGGTTTCATTAATGTGGCTAATTACATACAGGTCCAGTCCGGAGCGGATGATATCCTTCGTATGCTTGTTGAAAACAACGGTACATTTCCTGACATGAGAGGAAAACCGCCGGTTCAGGATGAAGACCCACAAAGGCAGGAAACCGGAAGTTTTGAGATAAAAGGCGAAAGAGATCCATTTTTCGGAGATCAGATGAACTATAACCGACGGATGGAGCTGCCATTTCAATCAAGGTATTTCTGGGTGAAGCTAAATAACAGTGGGAGTCCCATGGAGGTTGATACAGGTCATATCGCTGCCGTGTCTTCTGAGCAGGCTGTAAGCTTTGCCAAGGAACTTTTTTTTGAGCAGAAGGCTAAAAGGGGCTATGTTGACAGGCATTACCGCTATCTTATAAACAAGAACGAGGATGGCTCATATCTGATAGTATTTGTGGACTGCAGCAACGGTTTTTATAATGCATATTTATTACTTCTAAGGACACTTTTGATAGGCCTTGTTGCCCTTATTGCAATGCTTATCCTGGTATTTTTATTCTCAGGAAAAGCTGTAGAACCTGTCGTGGAGTCTCTTGAAAAGCAGAAGCGCTTTATCACCGATGCGGGACATGAGCTTAAGACACCTCTTGCTGTTATCTCCGCAAATATGGATGTAATAGAGCTTGAGGCAGGGTCAAGTGAGTGGACAAAAAGCACTAAAAATCAGATTAAGAGAATGAATGAGCTGATTAAAAATATGCTTACACTGTCCAGAATGGAAGAAGAGAATATTCATCTGGTATTTTCAGATATAAATATCAGTAAAGCAACAGAGGAAACAACGTCATTTTTCAAGGCTATAGCTGATTTTAAAAAGATAAACTACACGATTGATTTAGAAGAAGATATCCACATAAACGGGGATAAGAACGCATATGGCCAGTTATGTACACTTTTAATAGACAATGCCATGAAATATACTGCCGAGGAAGGAAATGTGGATGTTCACTTAAGTAGTGACAAAAAGATGAGAAATGCAATTCTTGAGGTGTCAAATACCTGCGAAAAGATGCCTGAAGGAAAGCTGGACAGACTCTTTGACAGATTTTACAGAGCTGATAATTCCAGAAGCCGCGAGAGCGGAGGCTACGGAATAGGGCTGTCTGTCGCAAGAGCCATAGCCACATCCCATGGCGGAACAATAGAAGCTATGGCTGATGGCGATAAGATATTGAGATTTGTGGTAAAGCTCCCGCTTATAAAGGAAGTGAAAAAAGCGAACTGATTTAAGCTTGCGCATTACACTACTATGCCAAGTAAATCAAGAATGAATCCTGAGAAGGTGCCGACCAGATACAGAATGAGAGTAATCTGTAAGTTTCTGGTGGTACCTTCATTTACTCTAAAGAGTATCAAAAGACCAACGCCGGCGCCTACAAGGAGTCCGGACATCATTGTGCCAAAGGTAATGATGCCGCTTAAGTAAAGTTCAGTAATCACTATTGAAGCTGCACAGTTAGGGATAAGGCCGATTATTCCTGCAAGCCCGTGACTTAAAAAGGTATTGGTCTTAAGAACTCCTGCAAGAGTATCTTCACCTATAAATTCAATAAGGGCATTTAATATAAGTGTAAAAATAAGTACGTATATGAAGATATGAATCGTATGGATAAATGCTGAGCGAAGGATATTACCATGGCCTTCATGTGAGTGCTCGTGACCTGATCCTGCTTCCTTGGCAAGATCAGCCTTGCTGATGGATTTATTTAGAGCGGTTTCTGAGGTAGAACGCTCATTAGCTGACACCTCGCTTCGGCCTCTGTGAGCAGAGATTTTGGGAGTGTCTTCTTCGCAGTGGCAGTGTTCTCTTTTACATAGCTCGTCAATCTGAAGTGAATCTGCTTCAGCTCTATGCTTCATGCGTCTGTAGTGAACAACGGCAAAGTCAATTAGGAATCCATATATGATACCGATCACAGCCTTCATAAAGATGATTGCGAGCATTTTCTGGAAGGGCACCTGCTCTGAAATAAAAAGTGGTACCATCTCATCTGAAGTTGACAGATATATGGCGATTAGAGTTCCGAGGGTGATCACACGGCCGGCATAAAGATTAGAGGCTGCAGCTGAAAAACCACACTGTGGAAATGCACCAAAAAGACCTCCGAGCAGGGGACCGAATTTTCCGGCCTTCTGAACCATGTTCTGGGTCTTCTTACCTGTGCGGTGCTCAAGATATTCCATTACCAGATATGTGATAAATAAAAAGGGAAGAATTTTGAGACCATCTTCCAATGTATCTTCTATAACAGGAATCCAAAAATTCATTATTATCTCTCCAACTTTATGAAAAATACCTATATTTATGTATATTTAATCATTATAAAGCGCTTTTTGCAAATGACCTGATTTATAAGCTTGTTGCCAAGAAATACATCTGATACTATAATACCTAGTAAGTTAGTAGGAATATATTATAGTATACTATTATTCCATCTTTTCCCTATTTTATGCTATAATGATTCGGATTATGTGCAATTAGAGCGTTGTTTAAAGATTTAAAGGAGTAACGTAAATGTCAGAACAGTCATTATTGCAGGTTAGAAACTTATCTGCATCGGTAGAAGAATTACCTATTCTTCACGACATAAATTTAGAAATCAAGGCAGGAGAGACCCATGTTCTCATGGGACCAAACGGTGCGGGCAAATCCACACTTGGTTATACACTTATGGGGAACCCTCACTACAATGTAACAAGTGGATCTATTACATTTGACGGACAGGATATTACTGAGGCATCAGCTGATAAGAGAGCGAAGGCAGGAATGTTTTTATCATTCCAGAATCCTCTTGAGGTTCCGGGTATTTCTCTTGGAAGCTTTATCAGAAATGCATATCATGAGCAGACCGGTAAACCTGTAAAACTCCTTCAGTATAAAAAGCAGCTAGGCGAGGCGATGGATCTTTTGACCATGAATGGCGAATATGCTGATCGAGATCTGAATGTAGGGTTTTCAGGCGGTGAGAAGAAGAAGGCAGAGATACTTCAGATGCTCATGCTCAACCCCAAGCTTGCTATCCTCGATGAGACAGATTCAGGTCTTGATGTTGATGCTGTAAGAACAGTTTCCAAGGGCATTCAGGAGTATCAGAAAAAGAAGGATGGCGCTCTTCTTATCATCACGCACAGTACGAAGATCTTAGAGTCTCTTCATGTTGACTATACTCATGTTCTTGTTAAGGGACATATTGTGACAACCGGTGACGGAAGCCTTGTTGATGAGATCAATGAACATGGCTTTGAAAAATATGTAAGATGTGAAGGATGCGATGGCTGCAGCCCGCTAAAATAAGGTAAAACGAATGAGTGATAATAATAAAGCGGTTGTGGATATTGACCGCAGTGTCTATGACATAAAAGATGTGGAGAATGAGCAGGACTTCTACCGCATGGAGGATGGTTTTACTGAGGATATCGTAAGAAAGATATCAGAGGAAAAGCACGACCCTGAATGGATGAGACAGTTCAGACTTGATTCTCTGAAAATTTATAATGAACTGGATATGCCTGACTGGGGCCCGGATACAGATGATCTTGATATGAATCTTATTTCATCTTATGTAAGGTCCAAGTCGGATATGAAGGGAAAATGGGAGGATGTTCCCGAAGATATCAAGAATACCTTTGAGAGACTTGGTATCCCTGAAGCAGAGCGCGAATCATTGGCAGGAGTTGGTGCTCAGTATGATTCAGAGCTTGTATATCACAATGTAAAAGATGAAGTAGCTGCACAGGGTGTAGTTTATACAGATATGGAGAGTGCGCTTACAGGTGAGTATGCGGATATGGTTCATGAGTATTTCATGAAGCTTGTTCCTCCAACAGACCACAAGTATGCAGCTCTTCACGGAGCGGTATGGTCAGGTGGATCATTTGTTTACGTGCCCAAGGGAGTTAAGGTGGATATACCTCTGCAGTCTTATTTCAGACTTAATGCTGCAGGTGCAGGTCAGTTCGAACATACACTGATAATAGTGGATGAGGGAGCAGATCTTCACTTTATCGAAGGCTGTTCAGCTCCTAAATATAATGTAGCAAATCTTCATGCGGGATGTGTTGAGCTCTACGTAAAGAAGAATGCAAGACTTAGATATTCCACAATTGAGAACTGGTCCAAGAATATGTATAACCTCAATACAAAGAGAGCCCTTGTTGAAGAGGGCGCTCGTATGGAGTGGGTTTCAGGTTCATTCGGATCACATACATCTTATCTGTATCCTATGACAATTCTTAAGGGTGATCACTCTAATATGGAGTACACAGGAATCACTTTTGCAGGAAAAGGTCAGAACCTGGACACAGGAGCTAAGGTGGTGCATCAGGGTAAATATACATCCTCTGTTATTTCTACCAAGTCAATCTCAAAATCAGGTGGAATCGGCACATACAGAAGTTCAGTTATCATTAATAAGGAAGCCAAACACGCCAAGACTTCTGTATCATGTGATTCACTTATGCTTGATTCCATATCCCGCGCGGATACTATCCCGGGAATGGATATAAGAACAGACGATGCAGATGTTGGACACGAGGCAAAAATCGGTCGAATCAGCGATGAGGCTGTTTTCTATCTGATGTCCAGAGGCCTTTCAGAGGAAGATGCGAGAGCACTTATCGTCAGCGGTTTTGCTAATCCCGTATCAAAGGAACTTCCTTTGGAATACGCTGTTGAGATGAACAACCTTATTAAGCTTGAGATGTCGGGAGGCTGATACGATGGATTTAAAGATGAAAGTAAATCATCTCCCTGCGCTGACTTATCGCTTTTTAAAGTCTAATGACAGTGAGATTGATGCAAAAGATTTATATATAGAAAATACAAATACTCCGGAGCCTGAAAATGTTCCTGAGAGTGTAACTGTAAAGAGCGGAATGTCAGAGGATGATGTTCGCGGGATTTTTGCAGAAGTAAATAAGAAAATTGAAGCTAAGAAAGCTAATCTTCCGGGACCAAACGGAGATACTGCACCTCTTAATGATTCTCAGACTGTTCGCACAGGTATGGGAGCTGAGATTGACAATCTTTTCAAAGAGATGAATGCAGGCGTTATGGTTGTGACTGCAGATGAGGGCTGTAAGGTGTCTGAGGCTCTTCACATCAAGTATTCACTTAAAAACGGAGAGTGCGCACTTGGAAGTCAGGTTATACATGCTAAAAAGAATTCTGAGATAACTGTTATCATGGAATATGATTCCGAGCAGGATGCAAAGGGCTTTTTGGGAATACAGACAAGACTTCTCGCAGAGGAAGGTGCAACAATTAATCTCATCAAAGTACAGATGCTTAGCGAAGGTATTATGCATTTTGATGATATCGGAAGCGTATGTGATGACAGGGCTTCAATAAACACTATCAATATGCAGCTTGGCGCAGGAAAAACCTGGGGAGGAAACAGGACAACTCTTCTTGGCGACAACAGTACTTTTGATAATCACACAGGCTATCTGTGCAGAAATAAGCAGAGTTATGATATGAACTATGTGGCTGATCAGATGGGCAAAAAGACAGAATCCAACATGATCTTCAGAGGAGTACTCCTTGATGAAGCGGTTAAGACCTTTAGAGGAACGCTTGATTTTAAGGCGGGAAGTGCCGGCTCTGTTGGTGATGAGCAGGAGGATACACTTCTTCTTAGTCCTGATGTGGTAAACAGGACTATCCCTGTGATCCTTTGCGGAGAGGAAGATGTGGATGGACGCCACGGGGCATCAATTGGCCAGCTTGGCGATGATACTCTGTTTTATATGGAGAGCAGAGGTATAGATGAAGAGGCTGCCAAGAAGCTTATGATCCGTGCCCGAATGGAATCCATAGCACGTATGATTCCTGATGAAGCTATCATAGTAAGAATTCAGCAGTTTATCAGAACTATTCTATAAATTAAAAACGCAATCATCTAAGGATTTCTCTGTGTCAGGAAAAGGGCATCAGTTTAGATTCGTGATGATGGCTAGAAGGAGCAGCTAATGTCCAGACCTGAAGATTTTAGAGGGGATTTCCCTATACTTAATAAAGGGGATTACATATATTTTGATAATGCAGCTACATCACAGAGACCCAATGAAGTTGTAGATGCCATTAAGGATTTTTATGAAAATTCCAATGCCAATCCGCTAAGAGGGCTCTATGACTGGAGTGTTGATGCTACTGAGAGGTATGAAAATGCCAGAAAGACAGTTGCAGACTTCATAGGAGCCAAAACTTCAGAGGAGATCATTTTTACCAGAAATACCACAGAATCCCTAAATCTCGTGGCTTACAGCTATGGGCTTGAAGAGGTTAAGGAGGGGGATGAGGTTGTCATAAGCGTGATGGAGCATCACAGCAATATTCTCCCTTGGCAGATGGTATGCCGAGCAAAGAATGCGAAGCTGGTATACCTTGAGCCTGATGAAGAGGGCGTTATTACAGAATCTGAGTATAAGAGTAAAATAACCGATAAAACAAGGATTGTTTCCATAGGGCATGTTTCCAATGTGTTTGGAATCACCAATCCAGTTAAGGAAATAGCTGCGTATGCTCATGAAAAGGGTGCTACCGTTGTGGTAGACGGCGCTCAGGCAGCTCCGCATATTCCTGTAGATGTAAATGACATAGATGCTGATTTTTATGCATTTTCAGGCCATAAGCTGATGGCTCCCATGGGAATTGGCGTACTATATGGTAAAAAGAAGATTCTTGAGGATATGAAGCCTTTTCTTACAGGCGGAGAGATGATTGAGTATGTAACAAGAGAGGATGCGACTTACGCAGAACTACCGCATAAATTTGAGGCCGGTACGGTTAATGCTGCAGGTGCTGTAGGATTGGAAGCTGCTATTAAATATCTTCAGAAAGTTGGCTTTGATTTCATAGCTGAGCAGGAGGAAAAATTAACCATTCGCATGATGGAAGGCATGAAAAAGCTTCCGTATATCAAGATATATGGTTCATCTGATCCCAAAAAGCACAGCGGAATTGTGACTTTTACAATGGAGGGAGTACATCCTCATGATATCTCTTCAGTTTTAAATGATGATCATGTATGTGTAAGGGCAGGGCATCACTGCGCACAGCCTCTTATGCAGTTTATTGGAGCAGGCTCTACAGCAAGGGCAAGCGTTTATTTTTATAATACGGAAGAGGAAGTGGACAGATTCCTTGAGCATTTGGCAAACGTCAGAAGTGTTATGGGATATTAAGGATATTATTTAAAGGGAATGCCTGGCGGTTTCTTGCCAAGCATTCTTTTTTTCTGTAATATGTGTTTGATATAAGTATTTTGTGATAAGAAAGAGGCAGTAAATGGATTTAAAAGGATTATATAGAGAAATAGTAAATGAGCATAATCTCAGACCTTCACATAAAGGTGAGATGGATAGCCCTGATCTGGTACTTAGAGGTGTTAATCCCAGCTGTGGTGATGACATTACCCTGCAGCTTAAGGTTACGGACGGAGTAATTGAGGATGCCATGTTCTCTGGATCAGGATGTGCGATTTCGCAGGCATCTGTGGATATGATGGCTGATCAGGTTATCGGAAAATCCAGCGAGGATGCCATTAAACTTGCAGGGACTTTTATGGGAATGATCAAGGGAGAAATAAAGGACGAGGAGCAAATAGAAGAACTTGATGAAGCAGCAGCTCTTCAGGATATTGCTCATATGCCCGCAAGAGTAAAGTGTGCAGTTCTTGGATGGAAAACTATGCAGAAGATGTTGGAGCATCCGGAAGATGCAGAAAATGCATCTTCTGAAGGGGAGTAAATAATGGAAGGTATTATTGTTTGGGGAATTGTTATTGTAGGACTTATATACAGGCTTTCGAAGCTTGGTAAACAAAATACCCCTGCTAACAATGGCGGCAGGGCTGCGACTCCATTAAAGTCACGTGAGCTTGAAAAAACATACAAAGATGGCACAGATAATACAGCAAAGACCTATAAAAACGGATCGCCTGCTCAATCGTATAAAACAAAAGATAATTCGTCAAAGTATCATGCTGATAATAGTTATCAGAGAATCTCGAGAGAATCTTCATCTATGAAGGATAGGGAGGCTTCCGCTATGCCTCATAAGCATAGAGAAAAGGGCGTTTATGATACTGCTAACAGGCATAAAGCAGATAACTCGGATGGAACCATGCCCCACAGCCATAATGAAGCAAAGTACAGGAGCATTGATGTGGCTACGCTGCCAAAGGGATATATACTGTTAAATGGGGAGCCTGTGAGAACAGCAGATCTTGAGAAGTATTAAAATGCATTCGGGATATAAAAGAATATATGCCAAAAATGCAAGATTCGGAATTAACAAAGCAGATTCATTATTTTCGCGGCAATCGCTGAATAAAAAATAGGAAATATATCAACCTTGGTGTGCATACATCGACGGTTAATGTATTTCCTTTTTTTTTGCATGAATCAATGCTAATGCGAAAAAAAGTACCGCCCCATGAGTTATACTCACAAAACAGTACTCGGCGTGCGCCTCCAGGGGCTCGAACCCTGGACACCCTGATTAAGAGTCAGGTGCTCTACCAACTGAGCTAGAAGCGCTTATTTGAATTTTGTTTGTGTCGCTGTCTTAGCGACAAGTGATATATTACTACGGTTTTTTTTATTATGCAAGCACTTTTTTGAAATTTTTTTAAAATTTAAACATTTTTTATATAATGTATCCTTGTAAAGTTGATGTTTCTGCGCTTTTTGGTTTAAAAATATTTTTTAGTTTCTTTGTGTTTTTTCTTTTTCAGAGTGTTGGGACACCGTATTTGAATAGTAATACAACTTTTTTATTCTGGGAATAGAAAAAAATATTGGATTGTAAAAAAATATATTTGATTATAGAAAAAAACATATTGGATTATAGAAAAAATATATTGGATTATAGAAAAACATATTGGATATAGAAAAATATATTGCTATTCCGAAAATTAGATAGTTTTTTGCGAACTATGTACTAGTGTCTTGTCTGAATGACAATTTGATAAATTACTTGTCTAATTCTCAATACGCTTCGTCATCTTCAATCGCCGTAGCTACCGCTAAGACTCATTCAGATTCCTAGCTTATTGAGAATGATACTTCGCAATTCAATCAAAAGTCACCCAGACAAAACACTAGCCAATATGCAATGACTTCTGCGCTGTAACAAATGAAAGTTGTTATGATCATTTCATACTGGCTTGTACAAAATACAAATATAGAAATTATGCTACTATACGGATATTGTAGGAATGTAGCAGAGCAAAAAGGTGCATATATTCTGCTACCATACGATAAAGCCAGGAAGGTAGCAGAACAAAAAAGTGCATATATTCTGCTACCATACGATAAAGCCAGGAATGTAGCAGAACAAAAAGGCGCATATATTCTGCTACCATACGATAAAGCCAGGAAGGTAGCAGAACAAAAAGGCGCATATATTCTGCTACCATACGATAAAGCCAGGAATGTAGCAGAACAAAAAGGTGCATATATTCTGCTACCATACGATAAAGTCAGGAAGGTAGCAGAACAAAAAGGTGCATATATTCTGCTACCATACGATAAAGCCAGGAATGTAGCAGAACAAAAAGGTGCATATATTCTGCTACCATACGATAAAGCCAGGAATGTAGCAGAACAAAAAAGTGCATATATTCTGCTACCATACGATAAAGCCAGGAATGTAGCAGAGCAAAAAGGTGCATATATTCTGCTACTATACGATATAAGCCGGGAAAGTAGCAGAGTAACCTGATAAAAAATCTGCTACTATATAGGAAAAGCCCATTAGCAGTATAAAAGTCTTCAAAATAGTATGTATAAAAGGGAGTAATCTAGAATATAAAATGAAATTCAGAAAGTACTAAGACACCAATTCAAATAACTCAGTCAAATAATATCAGCAGATACCACAACAAACAAGTCATCAAGAACCTCGACCAAAGATTGCTCAGGCAAATATAAATCAGCCAGAGCCCCAGCCAAATAACATACTAAGAACCATCATCCCCCAGTAGTACGGAATCCGCCAACAGCCTGCATAACATTGACAAATCTAGCATTTAAGCTATATCATGATTTAAACTATGCGAATTATAAAGATATATAGATAAAGCTCTATTTTAGGAGGCATCTATCTTGGCATAGGAAGGAAAGAAACTTGTACCAGAGATAAATGTATTTCCGGAATGTAATACTAAGATGAAAATATAGAAAGAAACCGGAAAGTAATACCAAGACGAAAACTAGAAAGAAACTGGAAGTAATACCATAACGAAAGATAGAAAAAGAATTGGATAGATATACAATAAAAATTAACATACCGGAGTCTGCAGCAGAGATTCTGGATAAGCTTCATGAAGCAGGTTTTGAGGCCTATGTGGTAGGCGGCTGTGTTAGAGATAGTATACTTGGCAGGGAGCCCGGGGATTGGGATATAACAACCAGTGCAAGGCCTGAGCAGGTAAAGAAAATATTTGGAAGAACCATTGATACCGGAATACAGCATGGAACAGTTACGGTTATGATGGGAAAGGAAGGGTTCGAGGTTACAACTTATCGTATTGATGGTGAATATGAGGATGGAAGGCATCCAAAAGATGTGACCTTTACTTCTAATCTGGTTGAGGATTTAAAGAGAAGAGACTTTACCATTAATGCCATGGCTTACAGTGACAGGGATGGACTCATTGATGAGTTCGATGGCCTGATCGATATTGAAAAGAAGATAATAAGATGTGTAGGAGAGCCTAGGGAGCGTTTTGCAGAGGACGCTCTTAGGATGATGAGAGCTGTAAGATTTGCTGCTCAGCTTGGATATTCAATTGAAGAGGATACTAAAAAAGCTATAACAGAGCTTGCTTCTACACTTGATAGAATAAGCGCTGAGAGAATTCAGGTTGAACTGGTTAAGCTTCTGACTTCGGATAATCCAGGGAAAGTCAGAGAGCTGTATGAAACAGGATTATCAGCAGTCTTCATGCCGGAATTTGACAGATGTTTTGAGACTCCGCAGAATAATCCTCACCACGTATATAATGTGGGCGAGCATATAGTTAAATCAATTGAAGCTGTGAAAAAAGATAAGGTTCTTAGAATATCAATGCTTTTCCATGATATTGAGAAGCCTTCATGTAGGACTACTGACAGTGAAGGACTGGATCATTTTTACACTCATGAAGAAAAAAGCGCAAAGACTGCCGGAGCGATTTTAAGAAGGTTAAAGTTTGACAGAGATACGATGGATAAAGTTGAGAAACTTATCAGGTATCATGACTTTCGTTTCCCTGCTGAAAAGAGAAATGTGAGAAGGGCAGTCAATAAGATAGGTGATGAGCTTTTCCCGTATTTCGTTGAGATTAAAAAAGCTGATACATCTGCACAGAGTGAATACAGACGTGATGAAAAATATGACTGGATCCAAAAAATAACTGATCTTTATGATGAGATAAAGAAAAACGGTGAATGCTTTTGTCTTAAAGACCTTGCAGTTAACGGAAAAGACCTTATAGACAGAGGTATTAAACCCGGCAGGGAGCTGGGGGATATACTTTCAGCGATGTTATCTGATGTACTCGATGATCCGTCCCATAATACAAAGGAATATCTGCTGAATGAAACTAATTTTACCCGGTATACTATGAAAGGGAATGAATAGGACTTGGTGATATTTCCAAAATTATTTTTTGGAAAAGGGGGAAGACTTATGAAAAATTTGTTCCGAAGATTCTTCATATTTCTGCTTGCACTGGCTTTTACTATTTGGCAGCCTCTATGCACATATGCTGCGGAGGAAACTTTGACCGGGGATAATAAGGTCAGGGTTTCTCTGCTGGGGAAATATGACTCCGCAGATACTGCAGCAGTAAAGCAGATCAATACATACTCTAAGACAATTCAGTTCAGAAATCATGACATTGGAAAGAACTATACTTTGAGTTATGACAACACATCCATGATTTATGATATCCATGGAAATCCTATGTCTGCATCACTTCTTGAGGTTGGTCAGATTGTGGACATAACTTTTTTAAAGGGGATAAAACACTTAAACACTCTGTCTGTTTCGAATTCAGCCTGGGTTGAGGAAAATGTCAGTAATTTTGACCTTGTGAGTAATGATGAGACGGCAAAGATTAACGGGACAGTTTTTCATATAACTCCCAGAACTCTTATCATATCTGATGGTCAGGCGGTTAACCCAGAAGATATACTTACTACTGATACTATCAGGGTAAGCGGAATAGACAAGGAATTGTACAGCATTGTGGTTACAAGAGGCCACGGATATGTGAGCCTGTCGTCTGATACAGTGAATGACAGAAGTCTTGTTGGCGCGTGGATTGAGCTGGATAAGGAAGTAATAAGAAAAATAACCCCCAAAATGCTGATAAGTGCACCGGAAGGCAGTTACAATGTGAGCATCATGGGAAATGGTGCGAAATTCAAGTCTGAGATAGTCGTAAACCGAAACGAAGAAACTGTGATTGACACCAGTGTCGCTGAGGTTGAAAAAATTAAAGAGGGAAATGTCACATTCATAGTTACTCCTTCGGATGCGAGAGTATTTGTGGATGGAAAAGAGGTTTTGACAGAGGTACCTCATAGCTATACCTATGGAAAGCACAAGCTTCATGTGATGGCTGAGGGTTATGAGCCTCAGGACCACACACTTAGAGTTGCTGAACCGGATGCCACACTTTTTATTGACCTTGAACGAAAGGATGATGATTCTTCGAAAGGAGAGGATGAAGGGGAGGTTACCTCCGGAGATGCCGCAAGCGATTTTTCAAGCAATGAGTACGACAACAACAGGAATTATAATGTAAGTGACGGAAATGCTGCCAATACAGCTTCCTCACAGAATAAGAAAAAGAATTCTTCCAAGTCTTCCTCAAGTGCAACAAGCGGCACAACTGCAGGAGTAGATTCCGAGGCAGCTTCAACTGTTGCTTCTACGGATGACGATTCATCTTCGACGGGCAGCTCTGATGGCAACAAAGGGTCAGGTGCTGCTACGACAGGCGAGGATAGCTCAGGTGATTCAAGCACCGGTACGACTCCTGAGGATGATAACATTGTGACCGGATACAGGGTGACCTTTGACGCGCCTATAGGTGCTGAGGCGTATCTTGATGGCAACTATGTGGGAATGCTGCCGGTGAGCTTTGAAAAAGTGGCCGGGAAGCACATGGTTACGTTGCAGAAGGAAGGCTATGAGACAAAAAGCTATACTATTCAGGTGGATAAAGAAAAGACGAATGTAACCTATACATTCCCTGCGCTTGTTCCCGTAAAGCATGATGATGAGAGCGGGAATTCCGGTAGCGATAGTGGTAATAGCGGAAATAGTGGAAGTGAAAACAGCGGAAACGATGATAATGGAAATGAAGACAGCGGAAACAATAATAGTGGAAGTGGTTCTACTGGGGACAATGGCACTTCCGATACCGGTGCATCGACAGAGGAGCCGGAGGAAGTAAGTGGAGGACAACCGTGAGATTAGATAAATATTTAAAAGTGACAAGACTGATAAAAAGAAGAACTGTAGCAAATGAAGCCTGCGATGCAGGAAGAGTCATGATAAATGACAAAGTGGCAAAGGCGGGAACGGATGTTAAAGCGGGAGATATAATATCAATCAGCTTTGGCAATAAAGATGTAAAGGTAGAAGTTCTGGATGTAAAGGAAACAATCCATAAAGAGGATGTATCTTCGCTTTATCGTTACATTTGACAGCACATTTTATGCGTACTAAAATATATTTGAGGGGTTATGTCTCCGAAATAACGTTTGAACTAAATACTTTCGGAGGGGAGTAAAAATGGCAACAAGTCCTAGGTATAAAAAAGGGAATATACAAAATACATATGGCATGATAATGGCTACTGTTGCTGTGGCATTACTTCTTGTGGTTGTTTTGGTGCGCAGCTTCGGGTTGGTTCAGAAGAGAGATCAGTATCAGAGCAGAATCGAAACTCTTCAGGCTCAGATAGATAAAGAGCAGAAGCGAAGCGAAGAGATTTCGGAATTTGAGACTTATACAACTACCAGAAAGTACATTGAACAGATTGCAAAAGAAAAACTTGGGCTTGTTTATCCGGGTGAAATTATTTTCAAGGATAAAGGAGCAGGAAATTAAAGGTAATAAGAGCTCCGGAAGTACCCATTCCGGAGCTTTTTAGATTAAAGATGAATAGTCTGACAGAAGATTTAAAAAAATACATAAAAAGTGAAAAACTAATATCGGGTGGAGAGATAATTCTTGCCGGGGTATCCGGGGGAGCTGATTCTGTCTGCCTTTTTCATACACTCTGTGAACTTAGGGAAGAGCTCTCCTTTAGTCTGTGTGTGGTGCATATAAACCATATGATAAGGGAGGCAGCAGACAGCGAGGCTGTTTTTGTGGAGAAGCTCTGTGAAAAAAATGAGGTTCCTTTTTACAGACGGGACGTCAATATTCCGGAGATTGTGGAAAAGAATGCATCCTCGGAGGAGGAAGCGGGAAGAAATGAGAGATATAAGGCATTTTGTGAGATTGCAGGAGAAATATCAAGAAAAACCGGCAAAACCGTTAAAATTGCAACTGCACATAACAGAAATGATCAGGCGGAAACTGTACTTCACAACCTTTTCAGAGGAAGCAGAATAAAGGGGCTGTCGGGGATCAGAGCCAAGGGTATGAGAAGAGGATATGAGCTTATAAGACCGCTTCTGATGACCGGCAGAGATGAGATAGAAAGATATCTGTCAGAAAAAGGTTATGAGCATTGCAATGACAGCAGCAATTTCACGGATGATTACACCAGAAACAGGATCAGACATAACATTATCCCGGTGGCTAAAGAGCAAATAAATCCAAGGGCTGATATCCATGTTGCAGAGACAGCGGAATATCTGGCAAAGATAGATGACTATCTTGAGGCTCAGACACTGGCTGTAAAGAATTGGCTTATCGAAAGCTCTAAAGAAGAAATTGTATTAGACTGCAAGGTGATGGCACAGGTTCCTGAGATAATCAGGCAGAGACTTGTTATCAAGGGCATACAGCTGCTATATCCTCATGTAAAGGATATTCAGGCAGTACATATTCAGGAGCTGTCCAATATGGTTATGAATACTGATGGAACAGCGATGCTGGATTTGCCATATGGAATTAAGGCAGTAAGAAACTATGAGAAGCTGATTTTTTCATTTGTATCACAGGAAGGGACTATGGAAAATGAGATTATAGTTCTTGACCTTAGTGAGGCAGAGAAGGGTGAAACAGTATCAGTTAAAGTGCCGAATCTTGGAACAGTAAACTTAAGAGTTTTCCCGTATGAAAGCTCGTTCAAAATCCCTACAACCGAATATACGAAATGGCTCAATTATGATAAAATAAATAATAGTTTGCAATTCCGAACGAGAAAAACAGGTGACATTATCTCGGTAGGAAATGGAAACAAAAAACTGAAAAAATTCATGATAGATGAAAAAATCCCGATAAACAAAAGAGATGAGCTTTATATACTGGCAGAGGGGAGTAATGTTCTCTGGATTCCCGGATACCGTATAGGCGATTATTACAAGTTGGGTGATGATTCAGGCAGAGTTTTGGAAGTAACAGTAACAAAAAGATAAAGAAAGACGGAGTGCGTGACACTTCCGGAAGAGAGGTAATTATGGCAGAATCAGTTAGAGTATTACTTTCTGAGGAAGAAGTAGACAAGAGAATACAGGAGATTGGAGAGCAGATCAGTAAGGATTATGCGGGAAAGACAGTGCACCTTATATGCGTACTTAAGGGTGGCACCTTCTTTATGTGCGAGCTCGCAAAGAGAATCACGGTTCCTGTAACTATGGACTTTATGTCTGCTTCAAGCTACGGTTCATCAACTAAGTCAAGCGGAGTTGTTAAGATCGTAAAGGATCTGGATGAGCCTATTGCCGGCAAGGATGTTCTTGTTGTAGAGGACATCGTTGACTCAGGCAGAACTCTCAGTTATCTTCTTAAGATGCTTGGTGACAGAGGCCCTTCAAGCATTAAGCTCTGCACGCTTCTTGATAAGCCGGAGAGAAGAGTAATGGATGTACATGTAGACTACACAGGCTTTAATATTCCTGATGAGTTTGTTGTGGGCTATGGTCTGGACTATGATCAAAGATATCGAAACCTTCCTTACATAGGAGTAGTAGAGTTCGATTAAAGGGGATAAAACGTGAACAAAAACAGGGGATTTAATTTTTATTTTGGACTTATTATAGTCCTCCTTTTAGCACTTGCTTTTCTGGAATATGGTAAGGGGAGAATTCAATCAGCGGATACCGCGTATACCAGAGGCCAGTTGACGAAGGCTCTTGAAAATGACAAGGTTATCAGCGCCGTAATAATACCAAATAGGGAAACACCTACAGGTGTTGTTCAGATAACCCTTGCTGATGGTCAGGAAAAGGTTTTATATGCAACGGATGTTGCTGTTATCGAGGAATTGCTGGTACAGAATAACGTTGATCCCGTAGTGCGTGATGTTCCGGGTGAAAATCTGCTTATCAGCAGTATCATTCCGATATTGGTTGGGTTATTTGTAATTACGTTCCTGTTTGTGATGATGAACAACGCACAGGGACAATCCTCCGGAAACAGTCGGATGCTGAACTTTGGTAAAAGCAGAGCCCGTCTTTCAACCGGAGAAGATAATAAGATCAAGCTCTCTGATGTGGCAGGCCTTGTAGAGGAAAAAGAGCAGCTTACGGAAATTATAGAATTTCTGAAGGATGCTGGTAAATTTACAAGAGTTGGAGCCAGAATTCCAAAGGGCGTTCTTTTGGAAGGTGCACCCGGTACAGGTAAGACGCTTCTTGCCAGAGCTGTTGCCGGAGAGGCAGGAGTACCGTTTTTTAGTATTTCGGGTTCTGACTTCGTTGAGATGTTTGTCGGTGTCGGAGCCTCCAGAGTTCGTGACCTTTTTTCAGATGCAAAGAAAAATTCACCCTGCATTATCTTTATTGATGAGATAGATGCTGTTGCAAGACGACGCGGTACAGGAATGGGCGGCGGACATGATGAGCGTGAGCAGACACTAAATCAGCTGCTTGTAGAGATGGATGGTTTCGGAGTAAATGAGGGAATCATTGTCATGGCTGCAACAAACCGTGTTGATATTCTTGACCCTGCTATTCTTCGTCCCGGACGATTCGACAGGAAGATAACTGTTGCGCGTCCTGATGTCAGAGGAAGAGAGGAAATCCTTAAAGTACATGCCAGAAATAAGCCGCTTGGAGAGGATGTTGTACTAAAGGACATTGCTCAGACGACAGCAGGATTTACAGGTGCCGATCTAGAAAATCTTCTTAACGAAGCTGCCATTAATGCGGCAATGGACAACCGCTCATATATAAGACAGAATGATATACAGAAAGCCTTTGTTCAGGTTGGGATAGGCACAGAAAAGCACAGCCATATCATTTCTGACAAGGAAAAGAAGATTACAGCGTATCACGAGTCAGGACATGCGATACTTTATCATGTTCTTCCGGATGTGGGACCTGTCTATACAGTATCAGTAATACCTACAGGAATGGGTGCAGCGGGATATACCATGCCTCTTCCTGAAAAGGATGAAATGTTCCTTACTAAGGGCAAGATGCTTCAGGAGATAATGGTTGTTCTCGGAGGACGCATAGCTGAAGAAATTATCTTTGGAGATATAACCACCGGTGCTTCAAGCGACATACAGAAGGCAACAAGTGAAGCCAGAAAGATGGTTACTGTTTATGGTATGTCCAAAAAGATAGGAATTATCAACTATAACGAGCAGGAAGAGGATGTATTTATCGGCTATGATATTCAGCACAATAAGAGAAATTCTGAACTGATGGCAGGAGAGATTGATAAACAGGTTAAGGATATAATTGATCTCTGCTATGCTAAAGCCAAGGAAATACTTAGATCCTATGAGGATATTCTCCACTCCAGTTCTCAGCTTTTGATTGAAAAAGAAAAAATAGGACGTGAAGAGTTCGAAGAACTATTTATAGCGCATCCTGCTGTTTCACTGAGGGAAGACATAGCAGCACTTGCTGAAAAAATATAGGCTTGTGCAAAATATACAAAAATGTATACGGAGTTTTAGTTATTTTGTGAAACGTGAGTATTTACCATAAAAAGGACCGGTGCTATTATAATCACGTAACCCCCAATACATTAAAGTTTTTTGCTATACCCATAAGAAAGAAATACCTTCTCTAAAAAAGACAGCAACCCTAAGCTGTCTTTTTTTATTATATAGGTTTTGGGTTATGCATTTAAGGGAGATTTTTTATGATAAGACGGGACAGACTGTTCCACGACATGACGTTGGACTTTCTACAGCCGCCGCATCCAAAGCCGGGAAATAATGTATTTTTATATTTCCGCTGCGGACAGGATGATGCAAAGAAGGTTGTACTTGTTTACAGAAATGGCATACAGGTAGCTGAGGAACTCATGAAAAAGCATCATTCAGAGGATGGTTTTGATTACTATTTATTCAGTGGCAAGCTTCCGAAGGATAGTGGAACGATATACTACTATTTCAGGATCGAAGCCGATGATGAGATACTCTACTACGACTTAAGGGGAGCAGAAAATGATGTTCCCGATAGATATAAATTCAGAATGATACCGGGATTTGAGACACCTGACTGGGCAAAAGGTGCCGTGATGTATCAGATTTTTGTGGACAGATTCAGAAATGGAGATCCGTCAAATGATGTTCTGACAAAGGAATATAATTATGTTGGAAATACAAGTGTACAGGTGACGAACTGGAGGAAGTATCCGGATCCTGATGGAGATATCAGAGAATTCTACGGAGGAGATCTTCAGGGAGTCCTTGATAAGCTGGATTATTTGAAAGAGCTTGGAATAGAAGTTATTTATTTTAATCCGATTTTTGTTTCACCCTCATGTCATAAATATGATACACAGGATTATGATCATATTGATCCTCATTTTGGCGTAATAATATCAGATAACGGTGAATTGCTTGAAGATGGCGCAAAGAACAGTGAAGCAAGCCGCTATATAGACAGGGTTACCAATAAGGAGAATCTTGAGGCTTCGGATGCACTTTTTGCAAAGGTCGTGTCGGAAGCTCACAAGCGTGGAATAAGGGTTATCCTGGATGGTGTATTTAATCATTGTGGGTCCTTTAATAAATGGATGGACAGGGAATGTATCTATGAGAATGCCCAGGGTTATGAACCCGGAGCCTATGTGTCCAAGGATAGCCCCTACCATGACTATTTTAGTTTTTACAAAGGAGAGTGGCCCTATAACGGAGATTATGAAGGCTGGTGGGGATATGACACTCTTCCTAAACTCAACTACGAAGGAAGTAAAAAGCTTGAGGAATATATTCTGGGAGTAGGAAGAAAATGGGTTTCTGCTCCTTACTATGCTGACGGATGGCGACTGGATGTGGCAGCTGATTTAGGGCATTCTGCTGAGTATAACCATGGATTCTGGAAAAAATTCAGGAAGGCTGTAAAGGAAGCTAATCCCGAAGCAATCATTCTTGCTGAGCACTATGGAAGTGCCCATGACTGGTTAAAGGGTGAAGAATGGGACAGCGTTATGAACTATGACGCTTTTATGGAGCCTCTTACATATTTTCTGACGGGAATGGAAAAGCACAGTGATGAGTTCCATGAAGAAAAGATAGGCAATGTGAATTTATTCTGGGAAACCATGATAAATGCAGAAACGGATAACTTTGTTCATGAATCACTTTTTGTAGCTATGAATGAGCTCTCAAACCATGACCACTCGAGGTTTCTTACGAGAACAAACCATGTTGTGGGCAGATGTGGAACAAAGGGCTTTAGAGCTGCCGAGGAGGGTGTAAATAAGGCTACAATGAGACAGGCAGTTACTGTACAGATGACCTGGCCCGGAGCACCTACAGTCTATTACGGTGATGAAGCAGGAGTTTGCGGGTTTACTGATCCTGATAACAGAAGGACTTATCCTTGGGGAACAGAAGACCAGGAGATGCTGGAGTTCCATAAGGATATGATACATATTCATAAAGCAAGCGTTGAACTTAAAACTGGATCACTTGTAAGGCTTGATGGAGGCGATGGTGTTCTTGCGTATGGAAGATTCAACCGCACCAGTGCTACATTGGTGGTGATAAACACTAATAAGTACCTGACAGTAAGCGAAATAAGTCTTGCACCACTAGGTATACCTGAGGAGTCGAGACTGATAAGGGTTATAGAGAGCAACAGTAAAGGCTATACAACAGATCCCCTAAGCTATAATGTGAAAAACGGCAAACTCGTAAGAGCGTATGGCAGAGAATCGGCCGTGGTATTGCAATATAACAGAATAACAGCGGTGAACGAGGAGGCATTCTGGTCGACCAACTTCTTCCGTATGTAAAAAATAGATGAATAAGAGGTTGATCAACTATGAAAGCTTCAACTGCCAGTTCTAAGAAAAGAGTATTTTTATTTTTTACCATTATTTATGTTTTGATGGCCATACTTGTGTGGGGATGGTTTTTTAAAAGCGGTAAATCACTAATTAACAGTTCCGATGCATTTAAGCAGCATATAAATGCCCTTGCAAAATATGGCAGATTTTTAAGAGGAGTCTTCTACAGACTGTTTACTGAGCATAAGCTTTCAGTTCAGAGCTATGATCTTGGAATAGGATATGGCGCGGACTTTTTGGCATCTATGCAGTATTACGCTGTGGGAGATCCCTTAAATCTCCCGGCAGGGCTACTGCCATCAAAATATGTGTATTATTATTTTCAGTTTTTGATTTTCCTTCGCCCTTATCTTGCAGGTATGGCGTTCCTGCTTTTAACAGGTTATAAAAAGAACCTGTCCGCTATGGCCAGATTAACCGGTGCTGTATCATATTCTTTTTGCGGCATCGTTTTATTTATAGGCATGTGGAATCCTCAGTTTGTTCAGCCTATGATATGCCTTCCGCTTCTTATCCTGGGAGTATGGAAATATATTCATGAAAAGAAATTCCTGACATTTACATTGGCAGTAACATTTTCTGCAGTTAGCAATTTTTACTTTTTCTATATGCTGGTCCTTTTAATCATTATTTACACAGTGATTTATATCTTTACATCCAAGGCATTTGCGGGCATTGGTGAAGCATTTAAGTGTATAGGATGTTTTTTTGGACTTGGGTTTATAGGGGCGCTTATATCAATGCCAATTCTGTTACCTGTTGTTCTGGCATTTTTGTCAAATCCAAGAGCAGGACTTGGCTCACATGCAGTTCCTGTATTATATTCACTTGATTATTATAAAGAACTCCTGGTAAGCCTTATTACATATAAGTACTTCCCAAGGTACGATACAGTTATAAGTCTTACATTTATTGCGCTTCCCGCTCTTGCTATGCTTTTTCTTAAGGCAGATGAAAAAAACAGAAATGATACAGTAAGGTATAGGATTATTACAATCGTGATGACAGCTATGCTGTTGATACCTGTTGCAGGATATGTGATGACAGGATTTTCTTATACCATCAACAGATGGAGCTTTGCATATTGTCTTCTTCTTTCATGGCTGATAACAGTTTTGGCGGAAGACAGTATGAGCATGAATATAAAGAAAATTTTGGCTATGGGCGCTATCTGCCTGGTTTATGCTATCGTATTGTTTTTATTTGGAGAAAAATCCACTAACATAAATCCGCAGCTGATACTTCTTGGGATAATGTTTGTATTTTTATTTGCAGCTAAGCTTCCTGAGATAGTAAGAAGAGGCGGAATCTTTATTCTGGTCCTTATGGGAATAGCTTATAACGGATATGCCGCAAATGCACCTGAAGCAGGGAATCTTCCAAGCGGTTATGTGGATAAAATGACACCCGAAGAATACGACGAGCTTGTAATGAACACAGAACTAAGAGCCATGTCAGAGACTGTGCCTGAGGGTTATGACAACTATTACAGCTATACGGGAAGAAACCTCACATGGAATGCATCTTTGCCATATGGAATCCCTTCAACTCAGTTTTATTGGAGTCTTGCAAACGGAGCTGTTTCGGATTTCATGGAGTCACTTGCTATAAATGAGATGTCGAACTTCTCATTTTTCGGACTGGATGATCGTGCAATTCCTTTGCAGCTTGCAGGAGTTAAGTATTATACGCTTCGCTATAACAACGAAGAGGAACAAAGATATATACCATATGGTTATGCACCATTTTCCGAGTGGTACAATTTTGGAATTTTTTCAAATAATAACAGTCCTGCACTGGGTTACACCTACAGACAGACTATGCCCAGAGACGACTTTGACGAACTGAGTCCTGTAGGCAGGCAGCAGGCTATGCTATATGGCGCTGTAAGAGAAAATGAAAATAATAAGATACCCTGTGAAGTGTCAGAGCTTGATACTACAAAATCAGAATATTACACAGATATATCCGTGCCATATGAAGTAACAGATAAGCATGGCGTAAAGGTAAAGGATAACGTCTTTGTTGTAAAAAAAGATAATGGAGAATGCACGCTTTCATTTGAAGGCATTCCCAGCTCAGAGACGTATTTATATTTTGAAGGCCTAAACTGCGATATTAAAGAAGATGCAGCCAATATTACAGTAAGCACCGATACACCTGAAAACAGGGCAGTTACAAAGACAATTTTCTATAAAACGCCATACAGTCAGTTTTACAGCGGATGGCACAATTACCTTGTGAATCTGTGCTATAGCGATGAAGCAAGGACAAGGATAACCATCACTTTTCCTCAAAAAGGCAGATACAGCTTCAAGAGTCTTCAGGTAATATGTCAGCCGATGCAGAGCTATCAGGAAAAAGCGCCTTCATTTGCTGCAGAGACCCTGGCTGATAATGAACTTCACAGAAACCCGAAGTCTCTAATGACAAATGAGATCACAGGAACCATAACTGCGGCCGAGGATTCATATCTTGTTCTTAATATTCCATATGATAAGGGCTGGACAGTATATGTGGATAACGAAAAAAGAACGCCGGAAAAGGCGAACGTAATGTTTCTTGGGACTCCAATTTCTGAAGGAACACACAGCATAGAGCTAAGGTATCACACACCCGGCCTGGTGCCCGGATGGATACTGTTTATTATCGGAATTATCGCCCTTATACTATTAAACAACATAGAGAGAAAAGGTCGCACAGATGGGAAAAAGTTTGAACAGCAAATTAGATAAAAGAACAATATATTTTGGAATAATATATTGCATAGCAATAGTATCAAGGCTTATTTTTTTAAAGAGTTCACCTGCAGGATTGCATGTGGATGAGGCGGGGATGGCATACGATGCATACTGCCTTGCAAATTATGGTGTGGACAGAAATCTTTTGTCATTTCCTGTATACCTCATAAATTTCGGGGGAGGACAGAGTGCTCTTTATGCATATATGGCAGCTGTGTTTGTGAAATTTATGGGGCTAAGCATTGTGGCAATAAGGCTGCCGGGTGTTATCTCTTCACTCATAACATTATTTGCAGGTGAGAAGATTGTTAAGAGAATATGCGGTGAAAACTCTCCTGCGGCATACATATATCCCATTATTTTCACAGGATGTCCTGCCTTTGTCATGAGTGCAAGATTCGGCCTTGATTGTAATCTGATGCTTGGAATGACAACACTTTTTATTTATGCATTACTTAGAGCGGTTGACTCGGGAAAATGCAGAGATTATATATTTGCAGGCATAATGTCCGGAATATCGCTTTATACATATGCTATCTGTTATGCCATAATGCCACTGTTTTTACTTTTGACTTTTATAGTTTTGATTATAACTAAAAGGCTTAACATACTTAGAGTGATAAGCTTTGTAATTCCTCTTGCCATCCTGGCAACACCGCTTCTTATAACTCAATATGTGAATATTACAGGAAGTGAGTCGATAGTATTTGGGATTATCACAATGCCTGCGCTTACCTTCTACCGAGGGGGTGAAATAGGGGCGCCGAGTCTTGCAGGATTTTTAAATACACTAAAATGTACATTTCTTTTTGATAGCCTTGATTACAACAGCATTCCGGCGTTTGGAACCATATATTACATGACAATTCCCTTTGTCGTGGTTGGCTTTGTCTTGTTAATGGCAGCATTATTTAAGAAATTAAAGAAAATGGATTTTGCTCCTGAAGTAACCGTTGTTTTCTGGTTCCTGTCAGAGATACTTATAGGTTCAATGCTTGGAGGTGATGGTCCGAATGTAAATAAGATGAATGGCATCTTTTTTACAGTTGCATTTTTTGCAGCATATGGAGCAGAAAAGGTAATTAGTCTTTTTACTGAAAAGAGAAAACTTTATGTTGTATTATGCACAGTGCTTGGATGCACGTTTATAGCTTTTACCGGAGCATTTTTTATAAAATACCTTGGAACTTATTCAGACAATCTGTACCTGTTTCAAAAGCCCATTGATGAGCCAATTAAGGTGCTTGAGACCAAAGAGGAGTTTGCAGATAAACAGGTTGTAGTAATACATGATAATCAGCCATATATACCGCCTTATATCTATTACCTTCTCGGAACAAAGCTTTCGCCTTACGAATTTAATATGGGAGATACGTCGTATTACGCAAGATATCTGTTCTATACGCCTGAGGAGTTGAGTCCTGACTATGTTTATCTTGTCTTTGCGGGAAATCCCGAGGCGACACAAAGACTGCAGAAAATAGGCTGTAACCAGATTCTGGAACTTGATGGAGCATCTATTATTTATAGCGGTGAGCCAATTGACTATGACAGATCAGAGCTTAACGAGGAAAAAAAGAGTGATGGAATTCCATTTGGTCATGACCTTCCTTTCCATTTAAGGAGAATAGGCGGAATAGCAGAGGGATTAAAAGCGGGAGAATTCCCTGTAAAGATGCAGCATTTTTGGTTTAATAATTATGGATATCCGGTAGGAGTGATGTATGGAGATGCGCTTTTGTATATTCCGGCAGTTCTCCACATTATGGGGATGCCGCTTTGGAGAGCATATCTTTGCTACATGATCCTGATTCAGGCTCTTACACTGCTTACAGGATATATTTGCTTTAAGTATTTATCAGGGAAAAGAATCGCTGGTATCATTTGCACGATTCTGTACTTCCTATCCTTCTGGAGACTTACGGATTTATTCTCCAGGGAAGCTGTTGGAGAGTACAGTGCTTTTGCATTTTTGCCGTTGGTGGTTCTGGGACTTGCAAGGATACACAGAAATGACAATCTAAGACGAGGGGCAATATGTCTGGTCCTTGGAATAACAGGACTTTTTATGACGCATCTTTTAAGTGTGGTCATGACAGTATTATTTGTTTTGTTATTTATAATAATAGATGCAAAAAATATGCTGCCTAATGGTAAGTGGAAAGTCATTGGAGCTGCAGGCTTGGCCGCTGTCATATTAAACCTCTGGCAAGCGGTACCACTTATTGATTATTATAAAAATGTGCCCATGCTTATTAATTCCGGAGAGGGGACAAAGATCCAAACTTTCGGAATAACATGGAGACAGATGCTTGGAGGATTCTATGACGTCCTTGCTCCAATAAAGGAGCTTGGAACAGAGCCGATTGATGAACTTCCGCAGTCACCGGGACTTGCGCTTTTGGCTGTTCTTATTATGGGAATCATATACCTTATATCATCCCGGAAGGAACTGAAAAAGCATATATCGGAAATAGCGGTTTGGGTTTTATGCATAATAGCTCTTATCCTAAGCACCTGCTATTTCCCCTACGATCTTCTATTCGACAAGGCCAGGGTGATATTTAAGATACTTGGAAGCATTCAGTATCCTGCCAGATATCTTACTGCGGCAACAGTACTTATCTGTTCGCTATTTGCGCTTATTCAGAAAAAGAGGCAGTATTACATTTTGGGCGCTCTCCTTATAATATTGAGCCTTTGGCAGAGCGGAGCCTATGTTAATTCATTTTTGGAAAAGCAGACAAATACAGTTTCTCTAAACACGGTAGATGAATGGACTTCATTTGATGATGACAGACAATATATGCTTGTGGATACGGACACAGAGAGACTGCAATATGCTTCGGTACTGCCATCAAGTGATGAAATATCATATTCTGATGAAGAAAGAAATGGTGGAGAGTATTCACTAAAACTCAGTAATAATTCAGGTGAAGAAGGCTATGCAGATTTACCGCTGCTTTCATACCCGTATTACTATGGGACAGATGGAACGATATCGTATAAGTTGTCTTCCGGGGATAATAATAAGTTAAGAATAACTCTGCCGGCGGGAACTGATTCCGTAATAAGAATCAGATTCCGCGAACCTCTTTACTGGAGAGCGGCAGAGCTTATATCACTTATATTTGCAATTGCAATGACAATTTTTTTGAAAATTAAAAAATCAAAAGCTTGAGTAGATAAACGAAGCGGCATTGTAGCCGGGACCCCATACTCCGCAGACTAAGACGAAAAGTACTGCAAGGATGTAGACGGCCCAGCGTAGGCACAGTGCCTGCTTCGTTACTTTTTCGCGAATGGATATGCCCTTGTAGCCAAGAATATCAACAATTATCAGCATAATGAGTGCGGGAATAAGAAGTCTTACGTCAGCTTCCGTGAGGCCAAGGTTAAATAGTGATTTGTCAAAAAATACCCAGGGAGTTATTGTCCACATATTCTTTAGCATGTACATGGAGACCTTAAAAGTAGGTGCCTTAAAGAATATCCATCCGATGTTAACAAGCAGAAAAGTAATTATTATCCTGATAACTTTGATGGTCAGACCCTGAGGATTAAACTTAAGCATATCTACAAGCTTATCCCGGGAAGGCTTTGTGATTATTTCGACTACCTGGTACAAGCCATGCAATAATCCCCAAAATACAAATGTCCATGCGGCGCCGTGCCACAGACCGCTTATGGCGAAAACAATGCATATATTAATGAGTTTTCTTACGTATCCCTTGCGGTTTCCGCCAAGAGGAATATATAAATAGTCTCTTAGCCAGGAGGAGAGGGATATATGCCATCTTCTCCAAAACTCTGCGATTGACTGAGACAGATAGGGCTGCTCAAAGTTCTGCATTATTTCTATGCCCATGGTTTTAGCGGCACCTATGGCAATGTTGGAGTAGCCTGCAAAATCAAGATATATCTCAAGAGAATAGAAAACAGTAGCTAAAAACAAAATTGTGCCGGGATAGTTTTTATAGGATGAGTATACAGTATTAACTAAAACGGCTAGTCTGTCTGCGATTATTATCTTCTGGAAATATCCCCATAACATTAAGAGGAGACCATCTCTTAGATTATCGTGGTCAAAATCTGAAGGCTCAGTATATTGAGGCAGCATATTGCCTGCTCTCTCTATAGGACCGGAAGTAATCTGAGGGAAAAATGAAATAAAAAGTGACAGCTTTAAAAAGTTTTTCTCGGGTTCAATAGTTCCCCTGTAGCAGTCGATAATATAACCGATTGCCTGGAAGGTGTAAAAAGAGATTCCAACAGGAAGAATTATGGTGGCTATTTCACCAACGGATTCAAGACCTAAGGCGTTCTGCAGACTCTTAACAGTTTCAAGCAAGAAGCCTGTATATTTAAAATAGCCAAGAGTAAATACCAAAAGAACTATTCCAGATATGAGAGGAAGCTTTCTTTTCCTGCCCGGAATACTTTTTGAGGATGGTGCACAAAAAAGACCGGATATGTAAGAGATGACTGTAACTGCAAAAAGCAGAAGAATCAGCTTATCGCATAATAGATAATAGAATATCCAGCTTGTAAGAAGGAGCCAGATATATCTTATTTTTTTTGGAACAATATAAAATACCGAAACTGTTATAAGCAAAAACAGTAAAAATCCAAATGAAACGAATTGCATGTCAGCCTCCGTAAGAATTAGTTTTCAGAATAATCATAAGTGAAGTGGTCGCAGGTGTAGTACTGGTGAGATGAAATATTACCATCACTAAATCCAAGAATCTGAACATCAGTATATGCACGATCATCAGAGTAGAGGTAATTATTCTCAGTATCACCATTTATGTTGAGAACTCTGTATATATCGCTTGCAGGGGAATACATCAGGGTTCCCTGTGAGGTTTCTATGTAGGTGTCTTCACCATCTCCTGCGTAATCAGTCACAGTTCCCTTATCAAATACAAGAAAATATGAGCATTTGTCAGAGACAGCTTTGTCCAGCATGTCTGATGCTCCAAGGGATTTAAGCTGACGAAGCAGGGTGGAATCTGCGTAAACAGAGGATGCACCTCGTATGGATACAGCAAATGTTTTGTCGCTACCTGTAAGCTTCAGCATCATGAGCTGAGTGTAAATATCGCTGTTACCTGAAGCCATATCATTAAGCTGAGAATGATATTCATTGAGACACTCCTGCCAGGTTTCAAATCCGTCATCCTCTCTGTGATCTGTAAGAGGGAAGTTCTGTTCAAGATAATTTCCAAGATAAGAGGTTACCTTTTGACAGCCAAGGACATTTAAATGTCCGGGATCTTCCATATCGTTATTAAAGTCTATTATTCCGGGTACCTCTAACATATTAAGAGAGGGAACTCCGTATTCTGCAGCAATCTTATCAGCTGTGTGGGCAGCAGCCTGATTTTCAGCCATGGCGAGGAAGGGAACGGTTACAACTACTGCCTGTATGCCGCGGTCCCTGCAGGTATTAAGAATCATTCTAAGATACATGGTTCCGACGGTTTCCTGCTCTAAAGTACCTGCCTGATAATCTACATACTCATACTCTGCAGAATGAAGCTTGTATTCCATCACGGCGCCCATCATGCGGTTTATATCTGCATCCTTCGTAAAGCGTTTGAAATCAGCAGAATCAAGTTCCTTCCATCTGTCGTGATAGACAATGAAATCGAACCAATAGGAATACTTTTTATCCTGGTTTTCAAACATGTCATTTATGGCGTGATATTTCATTCTGCTTAAGGGAAATCTGTCGATATTAAGATGAAGCTCATCACTGCTTACATTGGCATTGGGGTCATCGATGTATCTGACATCATTTTCAAGCATGTATGAATCAATGATGACCAGCTTGGGTGTGCAGTGCTCAAGGGCAAGCATCAGCTGCCAATAGCTAGATAGCAGTACACTGCCATAACCTCCAAGATTATATGAAGTAAAACCGTGCTCCTCATATAACTGGAGGGGATTTATGCCGTTTATGACATGAGAAGATCCAAGAATTAGAGCATCTATATGATCTTTTTTGGCCTCTCTGAAAAACATTTCATTTTTATTGAAGCTGGATTTACGCTCAACCAGCAGGGATGTGACAACGATACAGCAAAGCAGTATAAATATAAAAAGGATGTCACGTACTGCAACTAAAAGCTTTTTGCGCACTTTAGATTCCTCCGGATGTGTTTTTATTGCCTGACATTTTCGTACGACTTTAGTATGCAGGCAACAATAATTGTATCATAAAACCTTATAGAAAAAGCCAATTTCATAGTAAATAAGGATTGTACTAAGTTCATGAATTGAGCTATAATATTCCTAGTGTTTTGTTAACAATATTTACGAAAGGTGGTAAAAATTATGCCATTAGTTACAACGACTGATATGTTCAAAAAAGCATACGATGGTGGATATGCTGTTGGTGCATTCAATATCAACAACATGGAGTTCATACAGGCTATTACAGAGGCTTGTGACGAGCTCAAGTCCCCCGTTATTCTTCAGTGCTCACAGGGCGCTATCAAGTATGCACAGTTCCCTTACCTTGTAAACATGGTTAAGGCAGCTACAGAAGCTACATCTATTCCGATCGCTCTTCATCTTGATCATGGTGCAAGCTTTGAAATTTGTAAGGAGTGTATCGATAACGGATTCACATCTGTTATGATCGATGCTTCTTCTAAGCCTTACGAAGAGAATATCGAGCTTTCTAAGAAGGTTGCTGATTACGCTCACTCTAAGGGATGCGTAGTAGAGGCTGAGCTTGGTACTCTTTCAGGTGTTGAGGATGATGTAAATGTTGCAGATGATGCAGCTCAGTACACAAATCCCGATCAGGTTGAGGACTTCATGAAGCGTACAGGCGTTGATTCACTGGCTATCGCTATCGGAACAAGCCATGGTGCATTCAAGTTTAAGCCCGGCCAGGATCCCAAGCTTCGTCTTGATATCCTTGAGGAAGTTGTTAAGAGACTTCCCGGATTCCCAATCGTTCTTCACGGTTCTTCAGCAGTTCCTCAGAAGTACGTTGGAATCATCAATGAGAACGGCGGCGCTATGAAGGATGCTATCGGTATTCCGGATGAGCAGCTTCGTGCAGCAGCTAAGAGTGCAGTCTGCAAGATCAACATCGATTCCGATCTTCGTCTTGGCATGACAGCAGGTATCCGTCAGCACTTTGCTGAGCATCCTGAGCACTTCGATCCTCGTCAGTATCTTGGTGATGGACGTGCTTACGTTAAGGAAATCGTTCACGACAAGGTTATCAACGTTCTTGGTTCTGACGGTAAGGCTTGATAGAAGCTATAGCAGAAATATATATTTGATTATGGAGCTGCCATGGGATATCCTGTGGCAGCTTTTTAATAATATGGGCAAATAGTTTACGTTTTCTTAACTTTTATTTAGACGTTTACTCGTGTACAATTATTATATATGCTTTTAAAGAGGGTAAAATAATGCACAATCAACTTACAAAAAAAGATATTGAGGACATGGAAGCGGAAATAGAGCACCGCAAGGCCGTTGTCAGAAAAGAGCTTCTCGAGGATGTAAAGGAAGCAAGAGCACAGGGCGACTTAAGTGAAAACTTCGAATACTATGCAGCAAAAAAGGCTAAAAATGCCAACGAGAGCAGGATCAGATTTTTAGAGAGAATGATCAAGACTGCAGAGATAGTTGATGATAAAAGCGCAGAGGACGAAGTCGGCATGAACAAAACCGTAACTGTGCGCATGGAGGATGATGGGTCTGAGGCTACTTATAAGATAGTTACCACCATGAGAGGTAACGCATTGAAGGGACTTATCAGTATAGAATCTCCTCTTGGAAAACAGCTTTTGGGACATAAGGTCGGAGATAAGCTGACTATAGAAGTAAACAGTGACTACAGCTATGACATAACTATTTTGAAAATAGAAAACACGGAACTTACAGAGGAAGATAAACTCAGAGACTTTTAAGGAGGATGAATTATGGGACTTCATGTATTCCAACCCGTTGACCTTAATGATATTCTAGAAGGCGCATTTAGATTTGGCGGAGATACCTGGGCTCTGCTTACAGCAGGCAATGCAGAGAAAGCCAATACGATGACTGTGTCATGGGGAGGAGTTACGCATGTCTGGGACAAGACCTGTGCTATAGTATATGTTCGAGAGAGCAGATATACCAAGGAATTTATAGATGCCCAGAAGAAGTTCTCATTATCATTTCTTCATAACGAAAAATACAAGGGACTCAGAAAGTATCTGGGATCTGTGTCCGGAAGAGATGAGGACAAAATTGGCAATGCTAAGCTGAATCTCAATTATGACGAGGGGATTCCCTTCATAGATGAGGCTGATAATGTTATTTTGTGCAAGGTTTTGTATAAGCAGCAAATGAAGGAAGAGAACTTTGTAAATGGACGTTTGATAGCAGATTATTACGCGAAAGGGGATTATCACTATATTTATATAGCTGAAATGAAAAAGGTAATGATTCGATGAAACCGGCTAATATTGCATCTTTTGAGGAGATAGGAAAATTTATTTTTCTATCTGAGAAGCCTGTAAAGGCTGATCTTATACTTGTACCGGGAGCACCGATTAAGGAGCTCGCAGATAATGCAGCATATCTTTGGAAGGAAGGTTATGCTCCAAGAATTCTTGTATCGGGAAAATACTATATGACCTATGACTCACTTGAGGATGAGTTTAACAGATTTTCTGCAAGCAGCGGCGACAGCCTTGGCTGTGCTACAGAAGCAGAGTATCTTACCAAACTGATGGTGATGCAGGGGGTTGATGAAAAAGCAATTATTCAGGAGACGGAGTCAACTAACACTTTTGATAATGCCAAATTTTCCGCAAAGATAATTGAAGAGAAGAGAAGGGAAGAGAAAATAGAGCACATAATACTGTGCTGCCAGGCATTCCATGCAAGACGTGCTCTTATGACTTTTCAATCAGAGCTAAGAGATATTAAGATAACGGTTTGTCCGATAGTAACGAGAGGTATCAGCATTGATACCTGGATGGACAATTTAAAAAGCTATAATTTAGTTCTTTCTGAGCTTAGAAAATGCGGTGAATATTTTAAAGGGGACAGAATGTACGAGCTCAGATAATAATTCACGAGACGCTATTTACATGAGGGGTTAATATGCGTAGTGAGAAAACGACATCAAAGTGGACAATGTCTGTAACCATTGCTCTGCTTTTTGTCGTCCTGATCTTTGCGGTAAACACAATTCAGGACAGATTTATCTATAGTGATCGAATAGTTCAGCTGACGACATATTTTTCGCAGCTGGAGTCTGTAATTTCGACCAGATTTACGAGGTATCATAAACTGCTTCGAAGCTGGTCGTATCATCTTGAACATAAGAAATCCTCAGGTATAGAGGATTTTTGTGATTATATTTCCACAGAAAAAAGAATATGGGAAGTTGAAGAGGTATACCTGTTTGATGAGAGCGGAGCTTACAGGGATGTGTCAGGAAATAGCGGAAAAATAGATGAAGGAAGCGAATTTAAACATAAGCTTAAGAATGTTGGATCACTTCAGGTCACACATTTAATGGATCCGAATGGTAAAAGACTGGATGTTTTCGTACTGGGAATCAAGCCGGGAACGTATGACGGGCTTGATTACTGCGCCATGGGACTGGGAATTGATTCCATACAGATCAAAAACAGAATCACCACAAGGCGAAGCGACATGGAAGGGTCGCAGAATTATCTTGTTGATAAAAGTGGAAAACTGATTGTTTCTTCTGTGGATATCTCCCTGGAAAAAGAGAATATTGTGGATTACATCATGGAAAAAGGTGAAGTTTTATATGATCCTGCAGGAGAAACATTAGAAAGAGAAGTGGCAGGGAGAATGACGGGAGTCTGCGTCATGACTATAGAAGGCATAGATTATTACATCACCTATATGCCTTGTGAGATGCGAGACAGTATGCTTGTATGCCTTACTCCGGCAGAGGGAGTTGACAGAAATATAGCTCATGTAAAAGGGATAAATAATGTGCTTCTTATAGTAGCTTTTTCCATTGTCGCCCTCATAATAATACTTCTTATGAGATACCATTCGATGCAGGAAATGCTTGTGGTTGCTAAATCAGCTAATGAGGCAAAAACAAGATTTCTTTCAAATATGTCACATGATTTCAGGACGCCTATGAATGCTCTTGCGGGATATATTACCTTGATGAAGGAAAATGCTGGCAATTCTGAAAAAGTCATCGAATATGGTGAAAAGGCAGAGCGTGCACAGCGTAACATGATAAATATGATTGGCTGTATTCTTGATCTTAGCAAAATGGAGGAGGGCGGAGAAGAAATTAAAAATGAGAGATTTTCGCTAAATGATCTTATCAGAAATGTCAGTAAGGAAATATCGCCCCTCGCAGCTGAAAAAAATCAGGTATTTACGGTAGACAGAGAAGCTGTAAAGGAAGATGCATTAGTAGGCGATTCTGAGAAGGTAGAAATAGCATTAAAAAATCTTTTGCAAAATGCGGTCACATTCACTGAAGAAAAAGGAGTAATATCATTAAAAATCTATGCAGAAAATGATGAGTCGGACAGCAGACTACAGTTGTGCTTTGAAATATCGGACAATGGAATTGGCATAAGCAGTGACTTTATAGATAAGATCTATGAACCATTTATGAGAGAGCAAAGAAAAACAGCAAATAAAGAGCAGGGAACCGGACTCGGGCTTACAGTAGTAAAAAAAATTATCAGTATGCTCGGAGGAACTATTGAAGTAAAAAGTGAAGTAGATAGGGGAACTGTATTTACCCTGCATCTGGGATTTGAAGTTGCAAAAAAAACCGAGCTTGAAGAAATGAAAGAGCTCGAGGATGCTCTCGAGTCAGGTAATTCTGAAAGCATTAACTCTGAAAACGACAATGTATTTAGCGGAATGCGGTTTCTTGCAGCAGAGGATAATGAGCTAAACGCAGAAATACTTGTTGAAATACTTAAGCTAAGAGGAGCCGGGCTTGTGGATGTGGCGGAAGACGGAGAAAAAGCTGTTTTGGAATTTTCCGGGAAACCTCCGGGATATTATGACATGATTCTTATGGATATTCAGATGCCAAATATGAACGGATATGAAGCAGCTGGAGCTATAAGGGCTCTTGCTTCTAAAGGACGTCAGGATGCCGGAGACATTCCGATTATAGCCATGAGTGCCAATGCTTTTAAGGATGATATAGAAAAAACAAGTGAATCCGGAATGAATGCACATTTGCCAAAACCTATTGATATAAAGCTTTTTGAAAGTACTGTCAGAGCGCTTAAATCCAGGGAGCAGGAAAGCTATGAAAGAAAATGATAATTATTCTTTAGATAATGAAGTACGTTTTAAAGAATGGTTCTTTGACTACGTGATAAATCTGAATAATACGGTTGCCGCAGTATTTTCAGCAAAGGATTTCAAAGTGGAGTTTTTGACCGAAAATGCTGAGGAAATCATTGGAATGCCCAGAGATGTAATAATTAGCGATATCAGGAATCTGATCAAGAACGGAGTTAAAACAGATGGAGAATCTCCCCCTTCAAATGAAGAACTAAGAAAACTACAGATTGGAGAAAGCATAGAGGCTGATACTCTTGAGACAAAGAATCAGAAGACAGGAGAAATAAGATATTTTAGAGGGAGTATCCGCCATTCAGAGATAGATGGCAAGGATAGATTTTTGCTAGTATGGGCAGATATAACTGATGAAGTGAAACGAAACAGACAGATGGAGGAGATGATAGAGGTGGCAAATGCTGCAAATGCCGCCAAAACGAGCTTCCTTGCAAATATGTCACATGATTTCAGAACACCTATGAATGCAATAACTAATTTTAATCTGTTAATTGCAAAGAATTCCGATAACCCGCAGAAGGTGAGAGACTATACACATAAAATAGGACTTGCATGTCAGAATCTCTTATCACTTCTTAATGATGTTCTTGATATGAGCAAAATAGAGAGCGGGAAGGCGGATATAAATCATGAAGAGTTTGCGCTGGGACTTCTGCTGGAGGAGGTCAATTCTGTAATAGCATTTCAGGCGAAAGCAAAACAAATCGATTATCAGGTACATTCCGGAGGTGTAGAACAGGATTTATTCATAGGTGACAAAAAAAGAATAAATGAAATTCTTGTTAATATCCTTGGAAATGCAATAAAATACACCCAAAATGGTGGAAAAGTAGATTTTTCAATAAATGAAGAGAGAAGTGGAAGCAGCGACTATTGGGATCTGAGATTTGTTGTCAAAGACAATGGGGTTGGAATGAGTGAAGAATTTCAGCAGAAATTGTTTGATCCCTTTTCCCGTGAAATAAAAGAGGCAACGGTCGGGATACAGGGGACTGGTCTTGGAATGGCTATTTCCAGGAACCTTGTTCAGATGATGGGCGGCACCATATCAGTTGAATCTGAAGAGGGCAAGGGTTCGACTTTTACCATAACATTAAGGCTACAGGGTGTTAAGCAGGAAACCGGCGACTTCTGGAAGAACCATGGAATACACCGAATGCTTATAATAGATGACAATATGGAGGAATGTGAAAAAATCCAGGTAGCCCTTAAGGATACAAATGTTGAAGTGTTCTTCTGCACAAGCGGATACAGAGCTATAAGACTTATAGAGGCAGGGGATGAAGAAAACAGAGGATTTGATATTATTATCCTTGGTATGCAGATCAGGAGTATCAGCTGCTTTGAGCTTGCTGCCTTTGTAAGGGATAAAAAGCTTGTGCCAAAGCCTATTCTTATTCTGCTTACGGATGACTGGGAAGAAATAGCGGGTGAGGCTAGAGACGCCGGAATATATGACTTTTTGCAGACTCCGTTTTTCCTGTCGACATTTAAGCAGCTGATGGAGGATATACTGAAAAGAACAGGCAAAGGAAGTAAAGAGCAAAATAATAATGTACTTGAGGGAATGCATTTCCTGGCTGCAGAGGATAATGATATCAATGCAGATATACTCGCAGAGCTGATGAATATGGAGGGAGCCAAGATAGACAGGGTGACCAACGGACAGGAGGCTGTTGAAAAGTATATGAGTGCTGAGGTCGGGGAATATGATATGATACTGCTTGATATTCATATGCCTGTTATGAATGGATATCAGGCTGCAAAGATCATACGTGGATTGGACAGGCCGGATGCCGGAAAGATACCGATAATAGCCATGACAGCCAATGCATATGCGGATGATGTACAAAGAGCAATTGATGCCGGCATGAACGCTCATCTGTCAAAACCCATTGATATGAAGGTAGTTGAGTCAACAATTATGTCACTTAAGGCAAATATGCAGTCGACATAAATTGCTATAAATGATAAAATTACACTATTGTGATCGTAATAAATTAAGATAGTGGAGCAGAATGTAAAAATGAAAAAAGCAGTAATCATTGGCGCAGGTCCTGCAGGACTTACGGCAGCTTACGAGTTATTGGACAAATCAAAAGATATCGAAGTGGTAGTTCTTGAGGAAACGGATAAGTTTGGTGGTATTTCAAGAACTGTAGAATATAACGGTAACCGCATGGATATGGGTGGGCACAGATTTTTCTCTAAAGTCCCTGAAGTTAATGAATGGTGGGACAAGATGTTGCCAAGACAGGGTAAGCCTTCTTATGATGACATCGTACTGAAGCGTTCATCCTCTCTGGCAAGTAATGGCCCGGATCCTGAGATGGTTGACAGGGTTATGCTTAGAAGAAATCGTATTTCACGAATATTCTTCAACGGAAAGTTTTTTGATTATCCTATAACACTTAAGGTCGAGACCTTTACAAACATGGGACTGTGGACAACAATTGTTGCAGGTTTCTCATATATCAAGGCCATGATCTTTAAGCGCAAGGAAAATTCACTTGAAGATTTTTATGTAAATCGTTTTGGTAAGAAATTGTATTCAATGTTCTTTGAGCATTACACAGCCAATTTGTGGGGAAGACATCCCTCAGAGATAGATCCCAGCTGGGGGGCTCAGAGAGTTAAGGGCGTTTCTATTATGGCAGTTTTGGCCAACGCTTTTAAGAAAAAAAGCGGTAAGACAGGCGGAAAAGTAGAAACATCCCTTATTGAGGAATTCAGTTATCCGAAGCTCGGTCCCGGTCAGCTCTGGGATGTAACAGCTTCTGAGATAGAGAAGAAGGGCGGTACTATCATTACCGGTGCTAAAGTAGTAAAGATCAATAAAGATGGAGATCATCTTGTTGGTGTTACCTACGAAAAGGATGGTCAGAATGTTGATATTGAGGGTGATTACATTATCAGCTCAATGCCTATCAAGGACCTTGTAGCCGGAATGAATGATGTTCCTGCAGATCCTGCACGAATAGCTGCAGGACTTCCTTACAGAGACTATATGACACTTGGTGTTCTTATACCTCATCTTAATCTTGAGAATAAGACCAAGGTCAGAACCATCGGAAACATTGTCCCAGATAACTGGGTATATGTGCATGACCGCAACGTATCAATGGGACGTTTCCAGATTTATAACAACTGGTCTCCTTATCTTGTTAAGGACATCGACAACACTGTATGGATGGGACTTGAGTACTTCTGTAATGAAGGCGATTCCATGTGGAGTATGACCGATGATGAATTTGCAAAAATGGCTATCAAGGAGATGGTAAAGATCAATCTCATTGATGAGGAGAAGGAAGTTCTTGACTACCATGTAGAGCGTGTTAAGAAGGCATACCCTGCTTACTTTGATACATATGATGAGATGGATAAGCTGGTCGATTATCTGAATTCCATCGACAACCTCTTCTGCGTAGGAAGAAACGGCCAGCACAGATATAACAACATTGATCACTCAATGTGCACATCATTTGAGACTGTTAAAAATATTCTTAGCGGTACACGTGACAGAAGCAATATTTGGAGTGTAAATACCGAAAAAGAATATCACGAATCCACGGAGGAAAAGAATCCTGAGGATGAAGAGATAGAGATTGACTGAATTTATACGGGCGCCAATTAATGTATTGGCGTCCGTTTTTTGAAAATGAGGGCTTAAGGTATCATAGGAGATGCCATAAGAGAGTGCTATATAAAATAGCGTAAGATAAGGAGGCAGATAAAATGATCAACTATAAACAGATTACCGATGAGACATTTTGGATTGGAGGAAGTGACAGAAGACTTTCCAGATTCGAGAATATTTTTCCGCTTGAACACGGAGTCTCCTACAACAGCTATGTAATAAAAGATGAGAAGACAGCCCTTTTGGATACAGCAG
This sequence comes from Butyrivibrio sp. NATIVEDY162, assembly GCF_045999815.1. Lineage (GTDB taxonomy): Bacteria > Bacillota > Clostridia > Lachnospirales > Lachnospiraceae > Butyrivibrio. The sequence goes on along the minus strand of NZ_CP172573.1, from coordinate 2,324,162 downwards.
ATATTTCTATTTCAGACCAGTTTCTTGAAAATTTGCAGGGAGTTCTTGGAGAAAAGAAACTTGATTATCTTGTGATAAACCATATGGAGCCTGATCACTGCTCACAGATTGCTACAGTAGTAGCGCTGTATCCTGAAGTAACTCTTGTTGGTAATGCTAAGACATTTACATTTCTTTCACAGTTTTTCCCTGAACTGAATGCTCATAATAAGGTTACAGTAGCAGAAGGTGATAAACTGGAGCTTGGAAAGCACACACTTAACTTTGTTATGGCACCTATGGTACACTGGCCTGAAGCGATGTTTTCATATGATTCTGTTACCGGTGTGCTTTTCAGTGCAGATGCATTTGGTACGTTCGGCGCTATAGATGGTGGTATTTTTGCAGATGATTATGATTTTGAGAAAACTTTTCTTGATGAAGCAAGAAGATACTATGCTAATATTGTAGGAAAATATGGAATGCAGGTTCAGGCCGTTCTTAAGAAGGCAGCAGGTCTTGATATAAAAATGATCTGCCCTCTTCACGGTCCTATATGGAGAGAGAATATTGCATGGTTTATAGATAAATACCAGAAATGGAGCACTTATACCCCTGAGGATGATGACATTATAGTTATTTACGGAAGTTTGTATGGCCATACAGAGAGTGCAGCCCAGAAGGCAGCAGCACTTATCAGAGAAAAGAGTGGTAAGAAAGTATGTGTTTATGACGTTTCACAGACACATGTATCTGAGCTGATTTCAGAGGTATGGCGCTGTGGCAAGATTGTGCTGTTTTGTCCCACTTATAATAATGGCATTTATACACCTATGGAGAATTTCCTTTCTGATTGTATCGCACTTACAGTTCAGAACAGAACCGTTGCGCTTGCACAGAACGGAACCTGGGCTCCTGCTTCAGGAAAGCTTATGACTGAAAAATTGCAGAGTCTTAAAAATGTGAATATTGTTGAGCCTATGCTCACAATTAAGAGTGCACTTCATGAGACAGACGCACAGGCTCTCGAAGCCTTTGTGAGTGCTGTTGTTGAAGCATAAAAAATATTAAGTCCTTTAGGTATACAGTTTTTTAGAAACTGATACAAGGAGGCAAGGAGGAGTAATGAAAGAATTTTTAAAGAGGAAGAATATCGTAATCTCCGGAAAGAGATACGGTATCGAGGCACTGTCGGCTATGGCGCAGGGATTGTTTGCGTCGCTCCTAATAGGAACGATTCTCAATACAATCGGCACACAGCTTAATCTCACGTGGTTGTCTGATATAGGCGGTTATGCATCATCTATGAGTGGCGCAGCCATGGCTGTAGCAATCGGATATGCGCTTCAGGCACCACCACTTGTACTTTTTTCTTTGGTTACTGTAGGCTATGCGGCAAATGCACTTGGAAGTACTACTCTTGCAGGCGGCAAGGGGGCAGGCGGACCGCTGGCGGTTCTTTTCATAGCAATTATTGCTGCTGAGTGTGGAAAAGCAGTATCAAAGGAAACAAAGGTTGATATTCTGGTTACTCCTATAGTAACTATTCTTGTAGGCGTAGGTCTTGCAAGCCTTATTGCACCGGCTATTGGATCAGCTGCATCATCTATTGGAGGAGTTGTAATGTGGGCTACGGAGCAGCAGCCATTCCTTATGGGAATAGTTGTTTCTGTAGTAGTAGGAATAGCACTTACACTTCCGATATCATCAGCTGCAATATGTGCAGCGCTTGGACTTACAGGACTCGCAGGAGGAGCAGCTGTAGCAGGATGCTGTGCTCAGATGGTTGGTTTTGCCTGCATGTCATTTAAGGAGAACAAGTGGGGAGGCCTTGTTTCACAGGGCATAGGAACTTCAATGCTTCAGATGGGTAATATAGTTAAAAACCCTAAGATCTGGATTGCACCTATTCTCACAAGTGCAATTACAGGACCTATAGCTACATGTGTTTTCAAGCTTCAGATGAACGACCCTGCAAGTGCTGTTGCATCAGGCATGGGAACCTGTGGCCTTGTAGGTCAGATAGGTGTTTATGCAGGATGGGTAAATGATGTAGCAACAGGAGCAAAAGCTGCAATTACTGCTTTTGACTGGGCAGGACTTGTGCTTATCTGCTTTGTACTTCCTGCAGTTCTTACATGCGTGTTTGGCGCATTTTTCAGAAAAATAGGATGGATAAAGGAAGGAGATTTAACACTTTCCTAAGCCGTGCAACATTTTTCGCATCAATTTGATAAAAATATCATAGTTTTTGTATAAAAGCCTTTGGCAGAAGTATTAGATTATAAAATGCAGTGGTAAATTCTGCTTAATTTAAGGAGGACAAAAACATGAAACAATTTCCGGGATTTTCACACGGAATAAACCTTGGAGGCTGGCTTTCACAGTGTGACCACACTAAGGAAAGATATGATAACTTTATCAAAAAGAACGATATTGAAAAAATCAAAAGCTGGGGACTTGATCATATAAGAGTTCCTGTAGACTATGATCTTGTGGAGGAAAAGGACGGAACCTACAAGGAAGACGGATTCAGATATATTCAGAAGGCAATAGACTGGGCCGGGGAATATGGTCTGAATATGGTTTTGGATCTTCATAAGACCTTTGGTTACAGCTTCGATAACGGAGAGCAGGAAGCAGGCTTTTTTGAAAACGAGAAATACCAGGAGAGATTTTTCAAACTTTGGGAGCAGTTTGCCCAGAGGTTTGGAAAATACGAGGACAGACTGGCATTTGAGCTTTTAAATGAAGTTACAAAGAAGGAATATTGTGATATCTGGAACAGGGTTTCTACAGAGTGTATTAAAAGAATCAGAAAATATGCGCCTACTGTAAAAATTCTGCTGGGAGGTTATTACAATAACAGCATTGTGGCGTTAAAGGATCTGTGTGAGCCTTATGATGAGAATGTTGTTTATAACTTCCACTGCTACGAGCCACTGGTATTTACACATCAGGGAGCAGCATGGATAGACACAATGGACCATTCTTTCAGAATGCCATTTGACTCAACCTATCGCGAGTATGATAACAATGCTTTTGCTCAGCTAGGTAACAGACCTGAGGAGCTTAAGGTAGATGATCCTGATAAGAAGCTTGGAATTGAGTATTTTGAGCAGTATATGGAGGAAGCTGTGAGGGTGGCCAATGAGAGAAATGTGGCACTCTACTGTGGTGAGTATGGAGTTATAAACCTTGCAACTCCTGAGGATGCTCTTAAGTGGTATCAAGCTATTGGAAGCTGCTTTAACAAGTACAATATCGGACGCGCAGCATGGAGCTATAGAGAAATGGATTTCGGGCTTGTGGATTCTTATATGGATCCTGTAAGGGATGAAGTTCTGAAAATGATGTAATAAAAAGAGTATTTTGGCACCGGTTTTCCTGTTGGAAGACCGGTGTTTTTTATTCAATAGGAAATTCCTTTGGATTTCCTATTGAATAAAAAGCGCTCCGCTAAGGATGCGACTGGTGCGCAGATGAATTTTGCAAGCTAAAGCTTGCTCGCACCAGCGCGCAAAGAGTCGCGAGCGACTCTTTGTTCTCATACGAGAAGATAGCTTTTCTATGATATAATATTGGGACATTATGGTTGATCATGAAAGGATATTTTGGAAATGAGTATTTTAAATGTAGAGCACCTTACACATGGCTTTGGAGACAGGGCTATTTTTGACGATGTATCATTCAGGCTATTAAAGGGTGAGCACATAGGTCTTGTCGGAGCTAATGGTGAGGGTAAATCCACATTTATGAACATAATAATCGGAAAACTCATGCCTGATGCCGGGAACATCGAGTGGGCCAAGAATGTTAAGGTGGGATACCTTGACCAACATGCTGTGCTCAAGGAAGGCATGACTATCAGAGATGTTTTGTCTTCTGCATACGAGCCGCTTTTTGATATGGAGCGCAGGATGAATGAAATCTGTGATGCCATGGCAGAAGCTGACGAAAAGCAGCTTGAAGAATATATGGAGGAGCTTGGTACAATCCAGGATCTTTTGACTAATCATGATTTTTATCTGATTGATTCAAAAATAGAAGAGGTATCAAGGGCTCTGGGATTCTTAGAGCTTGGTCTTGATCGTGATGTTACGGAACTGTCGGGTGGACAGAGAACAAAAATACTTTTGGCAAAGCTCCTTTTGGAAAAGCCTGATATTTTGCTATTGGATGAGCCTACAAACTATCTGGATGCAGAACATATTGTATGGCTGACAAGATATCTGCAGGATTATGAGAATGCATTTATTTTGATTTCTCATGATATTCCGTTTTTAAATAATGTTGTAAATATCATATATCACATGGATGGTCAGACCCACAGCCTTGACAGGTATGTAGGCGACTATGACAAATTCATGGAAGTGTATGAGATGAAGAAGGCTCAAAGAGAGGCAGCTTACAATAGGCAGCAGCAGGAAATTGCAGACCTCAAGGACTTTGTAGCAAGGAACAAGGCCAGAGTTGCCACAAGAAACATGGCTATGGCCCGTCAGAAAAAGCTTGATAGCATGGAACTGATTGAAAAGATTCAGGAAAAGCCAAAGCCGGAGTTTAACTTTAAAACAGCAAAGACTCCAAGTAAGTTTTTATTTGAAATTCAAGACCTTGTAATTGGATATGATGAGCCCCTCTCAAAGCCCTTAAATATGTTTATAGAGAGAAATACTTTTACAGTACTCACCGGTGCAAATGGAATAGGAAAGTCAACTCTTTTAAAGAGTATACTCGGAATCATTCCGCCTATATCAGGATCTGTTAAAAGAGGCGAGAATGTTGAAATAGGCTATTTTGAGCAGGAGATGGCACCCAATATCGAGACTACATGTATGGAAGAGATTTGGAATGAATTTCCTTCATTTTCACAGTATGAGGTAAGATCTGCGCTTGCAAAATGCGGGCTTACTACAAAGCATATTGAGAGTAAATGTAAGGTATTATCCGGAGGCGAGCAGGCAAAGGTAAGACTTTGTAAGCTGATCAATAGAGAATCTAATATCCTTGTACTTGATGAGCCTACAAATCACCTGGATGTTGATGCAAAAGAAGAGCTCCATAGGGCACTAAAAGAGTACAAGGGTACAGTAATTATGGTATGTCATGAACCTGATTTTTATCAGGATCTTGCTACGGAAATTGTTGATTGCACAAAGTGGACTACAAGGATATAAATCATTATGATAATTCAGACGGGATCAAGAACCGATATACCGGCATTTTATGCGGACTGGTTTGCGAACAGGCTAAAGGAAGGCTATGTATATACCCGCAATCCTTTTAATATGACCTATGTAACCAAGTACATTCTGCATCCATCAGTTGTGGATTTAATCAGTTTTTGCACGAAAAATCCAAAGCCCATGATCAAGTATCTGGACCTTCTTAAGGGATACGGAATGTACTGGTATGTGACAATTACAGGATATGACAGGGATATAGAGCCTAATGTTCCCAAGATAAGCGATGTAATTGAATCCCTTAAAATAATCTCGGAGTTTGCGGGTATCGACTCCATGGGATGGCGATATGATCCTATTTTTATAGATGAAAAATATACAAAGGAATATCATATTGAGAAGTTTTCAGAGATTGCGAAATCTCTTGATGGCTATACCAATACGGCAGTCATCAGCTTTATTGATCTCTATCAGAAGGTGCGGAAAAATTTTCCTGATGCGAAAGTGGTTGAAAAAGCGGACAGACTATACCTTGGAGAGCACATGGCAAAAATAGCCCGTGACCATAATATGGTTCTTCGTCCCTGCAGCGAAGGAAGTGAACTGGAGGTATTCGGAGCTGATTGCAGCGGCTGCATGACACAGGCCATGTATGAGAAGGCGCTGCACACTTCCATGGATTTCCCTAAAGGGAAAAAGGCCAGGTCTTCCTGCGCGTGCTACCTTGGAAATGATATTGGCATGTACAATACTTGTATGCACATGTGCAGATACTGCTATGCAAATTATGATGAAAAGACTGTCCGCGCCAATAATGCGAATCATGATCCGGATTCACCTCTTCTTGTGGGGAACATCAGACCCGAGGATGAAATTCATGTAGCTGAGCAGAAGAGCTGGATTGACGGGCAGCTTAGCTTTGATTTTATATAGAGAAGGACTTTAAGTACGATTATTGAATTTCTGAGGATATACAATAATCTATACGGCTATATAGCGCTGACACCGCTACAGTTATGAAAAAAGGCTCATGTATTGTAAGAATACCGATTGATTTATTCAAGGGTAGGGTCTTCTAAGAATTTACCCATCATTACAAAATTCTTTGTTTCATAATAGGAAAGCTTTGAATAGAAATGCTTGTGCTTCTCGTCATTTACACTATTAAGCTCTATGATGGAAGCACCATTCTTTTGAACCTCTTGTTCAAGTACCTTTAAAAAGTCTGTTCCATAACCATTTCCTTGAAAGCCCTTAAATATAACAATTTCTTCTAGGAAGTATCCTCTTATGTCATCGAATTCTTTGAAGTATCCCATTAAATAGCCGGTTATAATATTATTGCTATCAAGCTGGATCATGCACATGGAATCTTCCATTGTTAATACCTGATGAATCCTTTTATACGCTTTTTCATATGTCCAACAGCAATCTTCAACGGTGTTATAGTATTCGATGTTCTTTTCGACCACATATTTTAGATCTTTTTCTGTCATTATTCTGTAATTCATAAGTCACTTCCTTAGTTTGCTTCACCCTGACCCTCGTAAAACACCCTGGCTTTTTTACACAATCCATATACTGACCATGTCATTCATATATTGCAAAAATTTTGCGGTAAGTGTTTCTGTGACGGGGAATACAAGGAAAATGGTAGAAAAATAGTGAATTTGGGCAATAAAAAGTCGGGGTGACAGGATTCGAACCTGCGGCCTCTACGTCCCGAATAAAGCGACTTGCTTTTTAACAATTCTCGTATTATGTTAAACCCGCTTAAATACAGGGCTTTCCTTACTGATTATAACTCATTTAAGACGTTATAACACGGAATAAAATTTTTTTAAGACATTTTTGTTAGACAAATTGTTAGACAAAAGTCCTCTGTAAATCTTCTTGTAAAAAGATTTGGGAGGGCATTTTTTGTGCCCGAAGACAGTAAGAGGAGGCAAAGCATGGCGGTATTAAAAAACAAAACCCAGGGGAATTACACATTGGTTTCACAGAGAATTATGCATGACAAAAATCTGTCTCTGACAGAAAGAGGAATGCTTCTAACACTTTTATCTCTTCCTGACAACTGGCATCTTACTATAAGGGGACTTTGCCAGATCCTTCCTGATGGTAAGGAACGTATATCCAAGACTCTCAATAGTCTGATTGAAAAGGGATATATCACCAGAGAACAAAGTAGAGGCGATAGAGGAAAATTTGATTCAACAAATCTTGAGGTTCATGAATCTCCGGTAGTCAAATCAGTTCACGATGGAGAGAACGAAGAAAAAGAATTTGCCAAAGACAAAGTTGGTGAAACACAGACTAAAACTGACAGTTCACCGGGTCCTGAAAACCGGGATACGGCTAATCAGGATACCGCAAATCGGGATACCGAAAACCAGCCACAATATAATACTAATAAATCAAATAATTATATATCCATTAATCAAAGAGTGTGTAAAGGCGAAACACTCACAGATCCTGAATATGAAAATCTCGTATCTGAGTTTGGCAAGGCAAATGTTGATTATCAGATACAGAGAATTGCTGATAGAGGCTATAAAGGTTGCTGTAATTTTGAAACTATTAAGACTTGGTGCAAGGAACGTATTGGCAGAGCGATTATTGTCAAAAATGATCCTGCAAAGAAAAATTCATTTTGCAATTTTGAGCAGAGAGCAGATTACGATTTTGATGAATTGGAGTCTCTTCTTCTCGAAAATTGATGTTTAAAAAAATAGAGCAAGATTCGCCTGTGTGATCACAGGCATCTTGCAAAAATGCTTGGGGATTTCGCTCCCCAAACCCGCAATTGGCTTACCGGAGGTAAGCGAAAAAATACAAAAGCAAGCACAGGAAAAGGAGTAAAAATGAAAAAAATCAAGGAAGAAGACAGAAGAAATACTGACAAATACTTACATGTTCGTCTCAGCGAAAATGAACTGAAAAGGTTGCGCGATCTTGCTGAGGATTTTGAAATGTCTGTTTCCGAATTTGTCCGTTGGTCTATTTTTCAGCGAAAAGTTACAATGCGAATTTTGATTGATGATGAGACCAATGCTCTTACAAGAATAAAATATCAACTGGGCAAGATTGGAGATAATATTAACCAGATTGCTAAGCTTACTAATACCGGATATGTTAATCCTGAAATGTTTAGAAATGAATTAAAAGATATGTGTCATATTATTCATAATGAGATATGTTTGCTAAATGATGTGCAGTCAGCGACTCATGATAGTTGGAGAAAGGCTATCTCGAAATACTCTAAGTATTATCAAATTAATAGAACTGATTTTGGGATAGAAGAATAATTCTGAACAATTGGAGATCGTTTTGCTTGGGAAATAAAAAGGCGGTGTAATCAAAAAATCACACCGCCATAACATTTGAAAAAATTAATGAGCAGGTTTATAAGCTATTATTTTACTTTATATTTGGTATATTTGCCTCCACACATACGATAAAGTTTGTCCTCTTTTACAAGCTTTTTGATTTCTGAATAGGCTTGATCTGGGGTAATCTTTAATAGTTCAGAAACATCCTGTTTTGTAATTATTCCATCTTGTGTTTTTGCAAGTTTCATAATCATTTCAGGGTATGCAACCTGATCAAATCCAGTCTGTCTGACATATTGTATGCTATGTTTACTTTCCTTATATACCTTTTTGGAAAGTAGGTAGCTTCTTGATTTACCGGTACCTATCCCTTCTATTAATCCCTCTTCAATAAGGTTCTCTATGGAGCCTCTAAGCTTTCCGTCACTTAAATGTGTGATAGCAGCAATTTGGTCAATAGTAAGTCTTTTTTCATTCTTTAATAGTGATAGAATCATTAGTGCATATATTGATAATGGCTTACCAAGTCTATTTTGCTCATCAGCAATAAATTTAGTAAATTCATTATCGGCTTTTGCTCTCTGTATAAAGAGTTTTACATTTGTACTTGTAGTCTCAGAATAATCTGGCCAAGGTCTTCCGTACATGATTGAGCCTTCATATATTCTGTCTATACCACGACCGGTTTTCTCTGCCAAGCCTATTCGCTTTAACGCATCAGCAAGAGCTGGATTTTTGCCATGAGGTTCTACAGTAAGCAGGTTATCAAGTGTGACACCGTCTATGAATCCACCAGGATTACTAATAGTCAGACCTTCATCATCAATCAATACTCTAACAGATCCAAGCATGGTATAGTCTCTGTGGCAAAATGCATTAACCATACCTTCTCTAAATGCTGCTTTGTCAAATTCCGGGACCGCAACTCTGAAAAGACCATATTCTAATTCCCTTTCGGGGTTCCATGCATCGGAATATGTTTCAAATTTTTCAAATACTTCAAGTAGAGGTGCAGTTGTTTCCGTGTTAACGCGTACTTTTGTGCCTTCAAGCACTTGAAATGACGCTTTAGCTGTAGGCATGAGTTCGGATATTCGGTTTTCTTTCCCTAAAAGAAGCATTCCGGTAACAGTAGGGTAAACTTTACCATCAACTTCTGTGGTTAGATGCAAGGCTTTATCTAATTCTTCATCTGACAAAGTTAATAATTTCTTTTCACCATCTGGTTTAGTCTGTATGATATCTTTCAGTCGAATTCTTTGATTGGGATCAAAATCATCTAAAGTTGCTCCTGCTAAAGGACCTGCTGAGAAATCTAATAGAGCTAATTCAGAGAGCCTTGTTACAACTTCGTAGGAGTACATAGGTATTACTTCAGGTGAGCCATCTGCTTTTAACCTACGTTTAAGCATCTTACCAGAACTGGTAGAAACTACTGTTCTGCTAATTGGAATTTCAATTTTAAGTACATCTTGGTTTTCTTCTGTGATGACTTCAGCCCGGACAGAAACGGAAGGAACGGTATTATTTGCAATAAGCGCGGTTACTCCAATAGCGTCTTTATGTTTTTTGTTTACGCCTGTAATATCGCCATTGTCTTCAACACCGAGATATAATATTCCGCCCTTTGTATTTGTCATGCCGACAATTTCATCCAACAAATCGCCATCTGAATAACCTTTTATATCGCTTTTAAATTCGGTTGTCAGGTCCTCTTTACGAGGTATTGTTCGCATTTTAATTCCTCCTAACTCGATTTTAACTCAATTTTAACTCGATTGGATTTAATTGTCGAGTTAAAATCGAGTTAGAACCGAATTAGATATTTTATAATTGGTATCAATGAAAGCTCCAAAGATGGATACGATCAAATCAACTTTCCTATTAAGAAATATTTGATTTTCCAAACTATACAATTATATATGTGAGATCTAATTAAATAGAGTCAAGAAACGACAGGGGGCTTCATTTTATGGAACAGAACAAAGATATATCATACAGACAAATATTTAGAATATCAGATTACAGAAAGCTTATTCTTTCCAACGTGGTCAATCGTTTTGGGGATTCTATAGATTCAATCGCTTTCACATGGATTGTTTATCAGATTACTCACAGTGCAGCGTGGTCAGCTATAGTATTTGGAGTTAATTTCCTTCCCAATGTAGTAGTGCAGCCATTTGCAGGTGCTATTGTTGAAAAGATGGACAAGAAAAGGGTCCTGATAATAACAAACCTTCTGAGAGCAATTGTAATCACAGCTTTTGTAGCCTTATATATTTTCGGGCATATTGGTCCTGCTGTAATGGTGGTAATAACGCTTATTATCACAACGATTGAGTCATTTGATCGACCTGCAGCGTCTGCATATACTGCTAACGTGATCAGGAAAGAGCATATGACAGCAGGCATCAGCCTGAATAAGATGCTTTCAAGTGCTGCAAGCGCACAATCGATTGAGAATTGCATACACTTTTTTTGCATCTGTTTATTCTTGCGAAGGTATGAGCAGACGGACAAACTTTCATGTTCATCTGTCGAAGCTCAGGAGCAAATATCCAGGTGTGTTTTCTGAAAAAACATAGAAAGATAATATGGTAAAATAAATCGTTATTAAATAAAAAAATAATTCAAGATTATAAAACCGAAGATCTTTTTCCCGGTACTTATTAGTAGAACCAGGGAAAGGAGGAGAGCGGTTTCGACAACTATAGTAAAAATATTGAATGGAGATATGGAGAATGGATGAAAAGTTGAAAAGAGCCATCGAGGAGATGGCTGAGGGAAAAGAAGAGGGCTTTAATGCGGTATATTCTGCTACATACAATCATGTTTATTTTCGTGCAAAGGCATACATGAAGGATGAAGCTGATGCGCAGGATCTTACACAGATTGTATATATTGAGGCCTACAAGAACATAAAGAGCCTGCAGAATGCGGAGTCTCTTTTCGGATGGTTGGACGGAATCTGCCATAATCAGGGAATGAAACTATTTAGAAAGAAAAAGGATGTACTGCCTAACGTAGACGAGGAAGGGAAAGATATTTTCGAGACTTTAGAAAGTAATGACCTTGCATCTCTTCCTGAGCTGTCAACAGATCAGAAGGAAACAAGCCGTATTATACAGGAGTTTATAGATGAGCTTCCTGAGGTTCAGAAGGCAGCGGTTATCGCATACTATTTCGATGGATTTTTAGTTGGCGAAATAGCACAGATGCAGAACTGCTCAGAGGGAACTGTAAAGAGCCGCCTGAACTATGCACGAAAATTCCTGAAGGAAAAGGTAGAAGGAACAGAAAAGAGAGATGGTATAAGACTTCATGCTGTTGCCCTTCCTACAATATGGTATGCTATTAAGCTTATGTCTGAAAATACAAAGCTTTCAGCAAAGGCAGCAGGAGGCATCTATGCAGGAAGCTGCGCAGAGGTTGGACTTGCATCTACAGCTATTACTGTTGGAAATGCTGGAGCAGGTATTTCAGCGAAGCTGGCAACAACAGGAACAATTGCTGCTACAACCGCTGGTGCTGCATCAGGAGTAGGTGGAGTAGCCATTGCAACTGGGGCAGCAGTAGCTAAAGGTACCGGACTTTCAATGGGAATAAAGGCTCTCATAATTGCAGGCGCAGTACTTATCGGAGCAGGAGGCGGTGCTGTAGCAACTTATGTAGCCGTGAATAATAATTCTGAGATTGTGGAAAATGCAGAGGATACTAGTGCAGAAGTTGATGGAAAAAATGTAATTGCTGATGAGATTTCTGTTGAAGAAACAAACAATGAAATTGTGGAAGACTATTCAGATGAACAAGAAAAGGTTTATACGCCGGAAGATATTATAACAGTGCAGGGAACTATATTTAAAGTTGAAGAAGATCCAAAGTATGCTGATGAATTAGCAGAGTATAGGAAGGAATATTCAAAGGAGGGACAAGGCTTTGGATATCCTACATATGGAATAAGATTTTCAGAACCTATCAGATTTAGTTTAGATGGGGAGGAAGTGGAAATATATGAAGCAAGTCCTAGTGTGGAGGGGGATTGTGAATGTGACTTAGAAGCTATAAAAAATAAAACTTTAGTATTTAAAGGGAGAATGCCAGGCAAACTTGTGTATGAAGATGAGATGCATGAAATTTCACCACACTTATATAAGAAAAATGACCCGAATAAACAGGATAGTGTATATTATACAGATTTTACATATGGTTTTACAATTATGGAATTTGAGAATGATGAAGGTGATGATTTGTCTCAGAAAAATAATGAAGAGGACGATTATGCGGATATAAATCTAACTGATGATGAGAAAATACAGATAGTAGATGCTATTGCTTATTTTGATTATAACAAACTATTAGTTTATAACGATTATGTGAGATGTGCCCGTTTATATGCACTTGCTATGCATATTCGTACTTCAGACAAAGAGAAGGCTTTCCCCTGGAGTAAAACAGATAAACTTACGAAAGGACTTATTACAGATATATGGAAAGCTTTCGGAGTTACTATACCCAGTGATTATGATTTTAATGATGACGGAGTAACACCGGATTCGGATTACGATGATCTCCACTTCACCGGAGACATGGAGTTGATAGACTTTAATTATGGGAGTCTGGAAGTAGTAAATAATAGTGACGGAACCTACACATTGAATGGTACATACAAAATAAGCATAGAGAGCGAACCAGCTGAATCTTATCCATTTACTGCTAAGGCAGTTAAGGGTGGTAATCCTGATATTTTTGGTGGACTCATAATTACTGATATTAAAGCATTTGGTAGCAATACGGAAATGGATACAACTTTGTATGAAAAATTCCTTCATAATGAAGAAAGCGTACACATTAACACAGAAAATGACCTTGGTTATTATTTTTCTTTTAAGAATTTTACAAAGCAGGATTATACTCTTGAAGAAATTGTAGATACGTTAATTGCATTCTATAAAGAAGATTGGATGACGGATAGAGTATCTCTTGAAAAGATAGAATATGCTTATATAGATTGTGGTAATGATGGCGATAAAGAACTGGCAGTTGTAATACACACTCCCTCTGAAGAACCACTGGAAAGCTGGGAAGAATATTTAATAATAAAAAATATTAATGGTACTTTGCAGACAGTTTACTCTGATGTGGCATGGACCAGAAACATTATTAATCTCAATGAGTATGGATATATAGATATATATGGAGATGGAGGTGTTGAGAATAGTGGATGGGATAAAAGTTTTATAGATGCTGAGGGTAAAAGGCATGATGTAGAAAATGCTGAAGATCTTACTGAAGATATCAAAAATGGTAAAAGTGTTGAATGGCAGATTCTTGATTAATTTAAAAATTAAAAAAATTTTTTCAAAATTATAAAACCGAATCCAAAATGGTTGGTACTTATAGATATAACAACAAAAAAATCATTATGGAGGAAAAAGAAATGGCAGAAAAATATTTTGATGAAAAAACATGGGAGTGGGTTATCAAGGACACAAAAAGATTATCAATGAAAATGATAACGGTGATGATGACAACAGCATTATTTATGACCACTCTTACTGGATGTTCACAAAAGAGTAACGCTTTACTTGTAGAGGATAATCCCATTATCAATGAGGCAAGAGCTGATGGACGTGAGGATGAGGTGTATGAGCTTCGAAATGCGATTCAGGCAGAATATGAAGCAGATATGAAAAAGCGTGCCCAAAAAGAGGCGGATGAAGCAGCACAGGCTGTTGATCCTCATCCTGAATGGCTACTGGAAACAACAGATATGCATATAGGATCCAGAGAGAGTGATGGAATTGGATATGGATTAATTGTTCCTATTCCTAATAAATTTGTTGAATACACGGAAGCTCAAGGAGAAGTATATCATTCCAGGAAATCAAGAGAGGATGTAATATCAGGATTTAAATCTGTAAAATACAAAGATGTAACATGGCAGTCCAATATGGATGGAATAAAAGAAATAAAAATAGATTGCAGGCATGATGGGGGATATGAAATTTCTAATGATTATGACAAACCATTAGAGGAATTCTCAACAGATGAGATTTTAACTTTATACGGAATACAAGGACATTACAAAAAAGAACTAACAAATGTAGTTACCAGGGATGGTGTTACTTATGTTTTTGAATATCTTGATAAAAGAGAACTTAAGGAACATGGAACATATACGTGTTTGGAATTCACAGTTTTGCTGCCTGACAGGGATGGTGATGTCTATAACATAACAGGAATACAGGGAGCTATTACAATAAATACTTTAAACGATGTTGAAGAAGCAACCATAGCAGCACAGGAATATATGCAGAAAGTTATGAACGAGATAACTGTTATTGAAGGTATTAATATGGATGAAGTTGAGAAAATTGGTAGGAATGATGCTGACTATCAATGAGATACACATTTTACTAGCGACTTCATTGTGCTACAATGATGAAGTTGTATGAAATTTTTGAGGAAAAGAGGGAAAATAAGATGAAGAAAAATGTTATATTAAAGAAGGCTGGAGCGCTGCTCCTTGCACTTTCAATGTCTGTTGCAGCATTCAGTACAGTTGCTCCTAAGGGAAAGATTATAGCAAAGGCTATAGTCGGAGGGGAATCATCAGATAAGGCTGTTGAGATACCCGCTAATTATGAATTTACAGAGTGGGCTGAGTACAAAGGTGGTAACCAGTATTATAAGTTTACTATACCGGAAGATGGTGACTTAACACTTCATGCAACTATTTATAAATCTTCCGGAGGAATAACTGTTAGTGTATTGAATAGTGATTTTCAGGGATTTAACTGGATAGGCGATTATAGCAGAGACTCAGTAGTCGATGGAACAGATACCAGGTCATTATCTGCCGGAACTTATTATGTAATAGTTAGTAAATATTTGGGTTATGATCAGGAAGCTGAAAATAAGTACAAATTTAAATTGTCATTTAAGGGATATGGAGTATCAGAAAACACAGTAGACAGTTATGAAAACCCTAAAGGATATGAAATAAATACTACTGTGACAGATTCACTTACTTCAACAGATAACGAGGATTGGTATAAGTTTAATGTTTCAAAGGAAAGCAAATATGTTCTTAATTTAACAGCCTATAGTAATACTGCGGTTACTTATAGCCGCATTTATGAAGCTCATATTTTTAACAACGACTTAACGGAAAAAAAATTGGATATCTCTGGCGCTGATAGGACAGGTGAAGTTTATTTAAATTCCGGCGTATATTATCTAAAAATTGTAGGTTCAAACGTAAAATATTCTTTCTCAATAAAAGGTGCTTCAATCGAAAAGACAAAGGTAACCAAGGTTAAGTCACCTAAAAAGAAGAAAGCAGAGGTAACTTTTAAGGCAGTAGATGGTGTAAATGGATACCAGATTGAGTATTCTACAGATAAAAACTTCAAGAAGAATGTAAAATCAAAAACCTTCAAGATTGAAAAGACACAGGATGCAGGTAACAATAAGAGAAAAATTACTATCAGTAAACTTAAGAGACATAAGAGATACTATTTCAGAATCAGAACCTACGTTGAAAACAATAATTCAAGATTCTATTCAGATTGGTCAAAGGCAAAGAGTGCAAAAATAAAGTAAATGAAATAAACTATCAAAATCCGGAAATCTCGTAGGTTTCCGGATTTTTTATGCAACAATCTCATCCAATCACAATTATATATAAAATTGGATAACGAATTTTAGGATAAATTATTACCATATATCGTAAGCGCAAAATAATTCAGCGGGTTGCGCTATCCCGCAATGCATGTTAACAGGTACAAGGGCTTTTGCCCATAAAATATACCCCAGCCTCTTGTGAGACTGGAACACCTTGACAATTCACATATGATTTAGATCACATCGCATCGAAGATTGTTTTCTGATCTGCATGATGGAGCTGTTCCAAAGCGTCCTTACACTCAGGATCCCATGGACACAGTTTTTCAAGTTCTTCATCGCTGGTCAGATTCGTCGGAGTCTTTGTGAGCAGATATTTGAGGTAGTAATAAACATCAGCTCCATTTGCCTTGGCTATTTCAACCAGCGAGTAAACAAGTGCACTTGCAGTGGCTCCGTCAGGCGTATCAGCAAAAAGGAAGTTCTTACGTCCGATGACAAAAGCTTTGCAGCTCCTTTCACTTGTGTTGTTATTGAAACTGCAACCGCCGTCTTCGAGGTATGTATCGAGGAATGGCCTTCTGTTCTGGATATAAGTAAGTGCTTTATACATTCTGGTTCCTTTGGCTGCGTGTTGCGCATCAAGCCACTTCCAGAATCCTTCAAGCACAGGAACCTCTTTTTCAAGACGGTATTCCCTGACTGCATCAAAAGTAACGCCCTTTTTCTCATGGATCTTTTTCTCCATAGCTGATATCATTAGCGATACACCATTGACGGTCAGATATGCCACTTTTACGGTATTCGAGGACCAGCTTCATCCATTCTTCAGGGTTACGTCTTATTGAGTATGGCATATTCATCCTTTCCGATGCCCAATGAAATGAAGTGTTTAGTGTTTCATTACTTTCATTAAGCACCATAAAATGTAGTGATTTAGTCATACTCATTATGAGATTTATATGCGGTATGCGAAATCCGCCAAATTATTTCGCGCTTACTCTTAAAGACAGGAAGAAAAAAGACATGAAGATTAGTTGAAAACGCCTATATGTCGGGATGAACTATAGTATTGCCATGGAGCTGATCATTTAGCTTTCTTTTTCAGCAAATGCGTGTACTTTACATAAAAGAGAATATCGAGCACAACATAGAAGGGGCTGTGAAAAAATGAGATAATCATTTTTTCCAGCTCCCTTTTTATATCATTTTTTTGTTAGGTATGCTGTTTCTGGCAAAAATAGAGTTTAATGCCCCTTTCCCCAAAAACTACAAACTTTTTTGATTAGGCAGCTTCTTGGAGACGCATCTTTTTATTGTGATATTTATATAAGTTATGACCTATTGAAACCAAAAGAACCTCAAGTTTTACGGATTCTATTCCTTTTCGGACTATTCTTTTATACCAACGATCATTTTTTATGATTCCGAAAGTACCTTCCGCTTGAATGGATCTGTTCATTCTAAGGAGTGCTCCCTGGATGCTTTCAAGATTATTTATAACCTCCTGATGCATAGCGGTCAGTTCTTCGTTTATTCTTACGGTCTTGTTTTTATCTGTTTTCTTACACTTCGATGCATAGGGACAACCACTGCAGTCTTCACACTGATAGACTTCTTCTTGCCGGCCATACTGGTTTCCTTTTACATGCTGCCTGTATAGAAAGTTGAAGCTCTTCCCATTAGGACAACGCATTTTCACATCATCACCGATCTCAAAATTAACAGCTCTGAATGGATCGTTGTGATATTTCTTATCGGTCGTCTCCTTTTTAAACATTGTGAACTTCATGTACTTTTCCATGCCTTTTTGCTCGCAAAAGATATAATTATTGAACGAGCCATATCTAGCATCAGCCACAGGATATTTTGGATAAAAGCCATATGTTTCATAATACTTATTCATCAACGGTATGAAGCAGTCCATGTCAGATCTGTATTGATTAACATCAACAACTGCTATGTATTCATCAGCTACACCAATCTGAACGTTGTATGCGGGAAGAAGCTGGTCGTTTCCCATGTAGTCTGTCTTTATTCTCATGAATGTAGCGGAAGGATCTGTCTTTGAATAGCTGTTCCTGTTTTCTCCGCAGATGCTGATTTTTGTGACATATTCATTGAGCTTTGTTGTGTACTCTACAAGCTTTTCGTACTGTCTCTGCTGGACGGTTTTCCTATGTCCTTTTCCTGAAACAAAAGTTGAAGTATCAAGCTTCCATATCTCAGAAAACCGTTCTGTTATCTGGCGCATATATTCAGGCATGTACTCTGTATTAGTCTCAATCTTGATTCCGCTCCACTGAAGATCGCTGTTGATTTCTTGCAGTAATTCAGTAATCTTTTCAAAAAGACGGTAACGGGATTTTTCCGTGGCCTTCTTCCATACCCAAGTATATTTGTTAGCATTAGCTTCAAACTTCGAACCATCAATATAAAGATGATTCAGGTCAACTTTATGCCTGCTGAATATTTCCTGATTAATATCATTGAAAATATCCTCTATTGAATCCTTTAACACATCGTTTATGAAATAGCTGAAGGTTCTGTAAGAAGGAGTTTCCCTGTCCATAAGATACATAAATCGAATGTTAACCCTACAGTTTTCTTGAAGTCCTCTTAGTGAAATATATCCTTCACTCATAAAACCGAATAGTACGGTTTTCAACATTTTGACTGGATTATATCTGATTCTGCCAAGCTTATGCTCTGGCACATTTTTCAGATACTTCTCAAGATTCATACCTCCCACGAGTTCGTCAAAAGTAAAAACCGGATCACAGATATCCAAGCAATCTGAAATAAAAAATGGTAAAACGCCCTGATTTAGTGTATTATAAGAATTGGTTTGATTGATCATGGTAATATTTTACCATGAAAAAAGAGAAGTAATCGGCTGTTTCCAGCTATTACTTCTCTTTTTTTCATGAGCTGATTATTTCACAGCCCCTTTTGTCATATATAGATATAGTTGTATAGACACTACTATGAACTACCACCACCGATGACATTGGAATGGTTTCAACAATACCTTGCGGTATAGTAAGGCACGTTCACAGTGCCACTACTCCGTTGGGCAAAACCCTTCGGCATACTTGAAAATGTTATTTGATGCGCTTGTGGCGCGTGGGAACTAACACCTTGTACATTTTACACACCACAGGTTCTTGGCTTGTTAGATTCGTGGTGCAACCCCATATATACAGTTTTCAAGGTTCCGATTAAGTTATTCTATCACGAACAACCGTTCGTGTAAAGGCGATTCATCCCACAACCGACTTCACCGGAAGGGGTTTTCTCGCTGAATTTTATAATGGAGTAATTACTTTCTTTACGGAAGGATATAAATCCATGAAGCCAGAAGATACGCAGAATTATATAAAGGAGATATCAGTAAGGAATACGAAGATGAATTTGATCTCATTATGAAGAAAATACGACATTCAAATTATAAAGAAATTGCCATGATACAGCTTACAGCATTGTTAATGCATCTTAACCCGGCGAAGTGCTTGTTAATGCGGAAATATGTGATAGAATAAGCATTGTGATTAAAACATGATGGAGGGAAATCAAAGACAATTTCTTTTCCTAAGAAAATGCGTAGAAAGAAAGTCTTCGTAAGAATAAGAACCTACGCAAATAGCGCAGGTGTTAAGGTTTACTCAGCATGGAGCAAGGTGGCATCCATGAAGTCTAAGAAATAAGCTGACCTAAGGTGACTAAAATCGAAGAACCTGGTGGTTTTACTATTTATGTTCTCATGAAATCTGCAGATAGTGCGGATTTCTGAAATATAATTCAAAATACTATATAAGTGTTTTAGGAGGGAATTTAAAAATGAAATTAACAAAAAGAATTGTATCTTTTCTTTTGGCATTTACCCTTGTTATGGGAATCTGCCAGTTTGAGGCTCCGATGAGAGCAAGTGCTGCAGTTTCTGTAGTGAATCTTACTGCAAATGGTGCATTTGTTGATGGAACAATTACTGATAGTGAGAATTATGATCTATACAGAGTTTCAGTACCGGCTACCGGATTTCTTAAGGTTACGATTCACTCTGAAGGTGGTAACAAGGGACTTAATTCCAGTTGGGTTAACATTTGTCCTGCCGATGATCTGGATAATAAGTATCCAGATTCCTTTAGCATAGGCGCTTCTGTCCTTGACAAATCAGGAACCGCTGCGTTGGTTGCAGGTACATATATGATACAGATTTTGCCTGTTACAAATGAAGATAAGGGAGCATATAAACTTAAGGCAAGCTTTGAAGCAGCAGGAAATAACGAGACAGAGCCAAACAATGATTTCTCAAAAGCAATGACTCTTGCTGAAAAGCAGACTGTGACAGGCTTTATTTGCGAAGATGATACACGTGACTTCTATCAGTTCAGCATTCCGTCTGATACTAATGTAAGAATCAATTATAATGCTATGCTTAAGGGAACCTTTGCTTTGCTTGACAGCGAGTACAACGAACTTGAGAAAAATGAACCTTATGGAAGCAAAGAGGAACCCAAGACTGAGAAGATAGAAAAGAAGCTTTCAGCAGGAACTTACTATATCAGAGTAGAAAAAGGATATTCAGACGGACTCTATACTCTTAGCTGGACTTCTTATGTTGAGAAATCAAAGACTTTGAAGAAAGTATCCTTTGAGAATGTTTCAGTAAAGAAAAAGAAGATCACTGTAAAATGGAAGAAGCAGAAGGATGCTAAGAAGTACGAGATCCAGCTTGCAACAGACAAAAAATTCACTAAGAATCTTGTTGTAAAGACAGTAAGCGGCAAGAAAAAGAGTCTTACTGTAAAGAACAATAAAAAAGGTAAGGTTTATATTAGAATTCGAGGTATCGACAGCAAAGGTGCTGTAGGTGCATGGAGTAAAGTAAAGACCGTAAAGGTTAAATAAAAAAACTATAATGACGCTAATTGTTTACAAAGCCCTTAAATAATGGTATATTTTATCTGTTGTTAGTAGTTATTATTTCATTTATTGTTGTTCGTAGAGCCTTGGATTTTTCCAGGGCTTTTATTATTTGCAAAGAGTCATTGCTCTTAAAAACAAGAAGAGCTATGGCTCTTTTTATATATATCTAACTTATGAAACAGGCAAAGCCTGATCATATAAAGCACTTAACTTAAATCAAGTATAAGAAAAGGAGAAATCACAAATGGCAAAGAAACTTATTTCATTTAATTTTAACGGAGATTTTGTACCGGAGCTTGAAACTCTATCAAAGAGCTATCCTCTTTCAGAGGTGAGCACCACTTATTGTACAACAGCGCCTTCGAGAATGAAGGAATACAGTACAGACACCTATCTGGCAGAAGCAATTGCAAACTATCTTGGCAGCATAAGTACAATGCACCTGTTCGTTGGCAAAACTGCGAAAAACGAGTATGTTGCAGAGTATAAAAGAGCTGACAAGGATGAGACCCAGATCTGTATTGGTCAGATAAAGGACGGTCAGTTCCAGTTTAAGGCAGGAATCATATCTGAAACCGGGCTCCTTAGCCAATATGTAGACGGGCATAAGGGAACCATGTTTGCTATGGCGATGTTTCCCGAGATTGCAAAGGACTCTGAAGCCATGAGCTTTATAGACATTCTGAAAAACTATGATGTTTCTGATGAAAATTACTCAAAGAGCATGTGCGGTCTTTCAAACAATATGTACTACAGGCTTAAGGATGAGAAGTCCACATCTCCTGTCAGATATGAGCAGGAGCCAAAAAAGCTATCCCAGGCTGATATTGATGCAGTCAAGGTCAGCAGAGTCTTCTGTGGTGAAGCAAAGATATTCAACAGGACAGCACCGACTACTTCTGAGGATTTTGATGAAGAGATCAGTTCAACTGTTTCGACATCGACGCTGCGTGACATGTTTCCGCTTGATGAGGGGCGCGTTCTTTCAGCAGAGGAAGAAGCAAGAGTCCCTAACCTTGGAGACTGGTACGTTGTACCTGAATGGAGCATGAAAACTGCCAAGAGGATTGCTGCATCGAACCGTTTCAGGAAATCCATAAGAAATATTCTTTTGTATGGACCATCCGGAACCGGTAAGACAGAAGGCTCACAGGCAATTGCAGAAATGCTCGGGCTTCCCTATTACACTCAGACCTGCAGTCCTGATGATGATAAGTTTGACATCTTGGGGCAGCTTATACCAAATACAGGTAAGGGTAAGACAGGAAATTCAGACGAGGCTTGCAAGAGTCTTGATATCCCTACATTCAGTGATGTTGAGAATGATTTCAAGGCATCATTTATGAAGCTCTTTGGCAAGGAACCGGGGAAACTCGATTCGGAATCTGACTGCTACTAGGAAATTACAAAAAGACTTCTTGAAAAGAACGCCGATGAGGAAAATGACTTCGTATATGTAGAGTCAGAGCTCATCCAGGCGATCAAGAACGGAGGCTTCTGCGAGATTCAGGAGGCAAATATTATTAAACGTTCATCTGTCATGGAGGCACTAAATCCGCTTCTTGCAGGAGGCGGCAAGGACAGTTTTATCAAGCTTCCAACAGGAGAAGTTATCACAAGACATCCAGATTGCGTGATTGCATTTACGGTAAACAGGGAGTATGAGGATTGTAACGACCTTCAGGAAGCTGTTTACTCAAGGATCAATCTTATAAAGCAGATACCGGAACCGACTGAGGACGAACTTTTTACGCGAACAAAGGCACAGACGGGATTCGACAACACAGCTCTTCTCAAAAAAATGGCAAAATGTGTCGTTGATATTCATCAGTACTGCCGCGAAAAGGACATTACGGGCGGTGTATGTGGTCCAAGAGAACTTATCGACTGGGCTCAGGATTCAATCCTGGAATCAGAAGACAGGGGAGAGGACAAAGTCTCAGAAAAAGCAGTGATAGCTGCAGCCCTTGAAACAGTTCTCGAAAAGGTTGCCCAGAATGAGGATGACATTGAAGATGTCATTGCCGGAGTCTTTAACAAGCACTTCAGCCCATCTACTGTAAACAGTATAAGGCAGAAGAAATAATAGCAACAGCTCTTCCCAAAGCTAATAAGACAAAAAGGGAAGAGCTGTATCTTTTCTCTTTTTGCTTAATAGAATCTGTAAAACTTGAGGTTCTTTTAGTTTCTATAGGTTACAACTTATATAAATATCACAATAAAAAGATGCGTCTCCAAGAAGCGGCCTAAACATAAAAAGCTTGTAGTTCTTGGGGAAAGAGGTATTATACACTTTTTTCCATAAAATGAATAGTCTCGCATAAAAAATAGCAATAAAAGGGAGCTGGAAAAAATGATTTCTCATTTTTCACACCGCCTTATTAGTACTCTGAATCCAGATCTGATAATTCTTGTTGCAGCTCTTCCATCTTTTTTTTGATTTTTTCCTTTTTCCGTTCACGCAAAAGATCATCTGTCTCTTTTGCTATGTCTTTAGGGAAATTCCATTTCCATAGATCATAGGTATGTAATATAGTTGCGCGTTCATCTTCGGATTTAGCTGCGTTAAGAGCTGCCTGGATTTTTTGCTTTTCTTTATCCCACTCTTTGAGATATTCGTTCATGTCATGTAGGGCATCATCTTCAAAAGAAAGAGTTATTTTGCCATCTTCATTTTGTATTTGTAAATTGAAATCTCTTTCCATCTCAAAAAGGGCTCGCATTACACCAAAATAAGTTTCAATGTCGGGATCAAGAAGCGCAGTGGGTTCCACGTCTAAAGCATATGCAATTTTCTTTAGCATATCTATTTTGGGTTTACGGACGCCATTTTCATATTTTTGTATTCTATCGCCAGTTAAATCTACTAATGATCCTAGTGAGGCTTGTGTCATATTTTGTGATTCTCTTATCCTTCTGATGCGCTTTCCCAGTCTTTCTGCAACGCGTTTTTCATAAAAATCTGCTTCATTAGGTCCAAGCGGATTGTGTATTATTCTCATAAATAAAATATCTCCATAAATAATCAAATGTGTGTAGCTTGTAATTCAATGATATCACAAGAATTGTGCATGCGAAAAGTACAAAAAGGTGCGTTATAAGAATGGTATTAACAAGTACAAAATAGTGCTTGCTTAACGCACAGTAAAATGATATGGTATTTATAGCACAAATATGTACTTGGTTATAGCACAAAGGAGGCGCATATGGAAAATAATAATGCTTTAGCAGAGTATGGCGATATTCTTCTTCCTGAAGATGTTCAGAAAATATTACAAACTGGGCGAAACACAGTATATCACTACTTGGCTGAAGGTAAGATTCGTTCCCTTAGAATAGCTGGTAAATACCGCATACCTAAGCTTTATCTGTTGGAATTTATGTATCCAGATAAAGACTTTATGGACAAGGAGGATTAATAATGGCCAGACCAAGGAAGGATGGGCGCAGGGCTGAAGGTATTTATGGCAAGCATGGAAGTCTGTATATTGTAACCTGCCAAAAGAGAATAGATGCCGGTGTTACAAAATATGACAGAATCTGGCAGTCAACAGGACTTGCTGATACTCCTGAAAATGTCAAAATAGCATCAGAAGCACGGTTGAAGCAGGCATCTTCTAAGTCTGTCCGTTATGTTGACAAGAATATTATTCTTTCAGATTACATAGATATCTATTTGAGCCAAAAGGAACGAGATATTGCAGATACGACATTCTCTGCATACGTCTATAGAGCGAACCGTATAAAGCGGCATATGGGTTCTATAAAAGTAAAGGACGTAAAAAAGGAATCAGTTGAGGTGTTCCTGGATGCGCTATTTACGGAAGATAATATGCAACCAAGGACGGTCAAGGATACAAAGGTATTTCTGACAAGTATTCTTGATCAAGCGGTAAATGATGGACTAATTGCTTGGAATCCAGCTGAGAAAGCTAAAATAAATAAGAAATTATCTGATAAACACGCAAAGTCTAAAAATGATGATGATGATTTCTTTTCTTATGACGAAGTGCAGTTGTTTCTGAAGAAGACTAAGGGGCATAAACTACGTAATCTGTTTTACTTCACTGTTGTATTAGGTCTTAGACGTGAAGAAGTGTTAGGTCTTCGTTGGTCGGCAGTGGATTTAAAGAGAAAAAAACTAGTAATAAATCATACTGTGACCAGAGGACTAACCGTCAATCGTATAAATGCTACAAAGACAGCATCAAGCAGAAGAACCTATCCTCTGAAGCATCAACAAATTGCAATATTGCAAAAAATAAAAGCTGAGGAGGAAAACAATCGTAAACTCTGTGGCAATGGATATTATGAAAGCGACTACATCTTTAAGCATGAGGATGGAACACTATACTATCCTGACTATCCGTCAAAGGAATTCAGAAAGGTGCTGAAATCTATACCGGAACTACCTCAAGGAGTAACTTTACACGGGTTAAGAAAGTCTTGTGTATCACTATTAGTTCATGATGGGATGGATATAAAGAGAATTCAGTCATTTGTAGGGCATAAAGACGTAGATACAACACTGAGGATATATGCAAAGGTTAAAGATAAAGAATCAAAACTATCATGTATGGATACGATGGATGATCTGATAGATCTGGATGATTTCTTAGAATAAAAAAGTACATATAAAAATAGGAAGATTTACAAGGCTTATTCCGATTCAGGGGAATTAATTTGATAATAAACGAAAATTGTTAGACATTTGTTAGACAAAAGGCATAAAAGAATCGGGGTGACAGGATTCGAACCTGCGGCCTCGTCGTCCCGAACGACGCGCTCTACCAAGCTGAGCCACACCCCGTGGTAAAAAATAATGAGTCGGAAAATCAGTTTCTAGCGCAACGTCCCGAACGTAGCGCTCTACCAAACTGAGCCACACCCCGATATGTGTTACAAAAGAGAAAAACTTTCGCAGCACACATGATATTACAATTAATTATAGGCGTTTGTCAATAGGGCGGTGTGCCAAATATTGATATTTAGCTATTTGCCCTATGAATTGGCAAATAAAGACAGGATAATCAGGACTTTATGTCTTTATACAGACCAATTCTGAAGATTATCAGAGCTACAGCAGTTGTAATAATATCTGATATAGCCTGGGCAATGATTACTCCTTCCAGATTCATGAGAGTTGAACATACAACAATTACAGGAAGATATATGAGTCCCTGTCTGCAGGCAGAGAGCAAAAAAGCGCTAAGTGCTTTTCCAGTTGACTGGAAGGTGCAGATGAATATCAGGCATATAGCCATAAGAGGCATTCCAAGGAGCTGAATTCTAAGTATATGAATGCCCAAATTGATAAGGGGTTCTTCCTTAAGAAAACCGGATACAATTGGATTAGCGAACAGGGATAGAACAATCAGTATAAAAGTAGCAGTTCCTGCTGTTACAGCGATACCGAATTTCATAATACTTCTGACACGCTTCATGTTGCGGGCACCGTAATTGTAGCCTATAAGGGGCTGCCCTCCAAATGACAGGCCTACTATGACAAGTACAGCAATATTGACAATTTTTAAAACTATACCCATAACTGCTATATTGTCATTTCCATAAGGCTGAAGGAAACGGTTTGTAAGGGTAATTCCGACAGTCTGCATCAGATTTGTTATGCTTGAAGGAAGACCTATAACAAGGATTTCACCAAGTGAAGGGAAGTCAGGCTTAAAGTGAGCTGGGGAAAGAGTCAGTACCTTGCTCTTTTTATTTATGAAAATTACAAAGAACAGACAGGTTGAAATCTGTCCTATTACCGTAGCCATGGCAGCTCCTGCCGCACCAAAGCCAAGAAGAAAGATAAATATGGGATCAAGGATTATGTTGATAACAGTACCTATGACAGAGCCAATCATTGATGCCATGGCAGCGCCTTCTGTTCTTAAGAGGTTTGACGGAACCAGTGAAAAAATAACAAATGTAGAACCAAATACAAGCCATGTGTAATACTGTGAAGCATATCCATATGTCTGCTCTGTAGCACCAAGAAGATAGAGTACATTTTTCCTGAAAATGAGCATGAATATTGTAAATACTATTCCTGTAATAATAGAACAGTAGAAACAAAAAGTACTTCTGTCAGATGATTTTTCAGTGTCACCACCGCCAAGAAGTCTTGATATTACTGAGCTTCCACCGATACCGAAAATATCTCCTATCGCAAGAAGGAGTGTAAAAAGCGGAGCACAGATGGATATTCCGGCTATCAGGTCGGTATTGCCGGTAAGTGCTATAAAATATGTATCAACAAGATTGTAAATGAGAGTTACGATCATGCCCATTACAACAGGAAGAGCCATTTTCATATAGGCTTTTGGTATAGGTGCTTTCTCAAATAATTCGTTTTCCATGATTACCTCGTAAAATAAAAAACCACAATCCTGAACTGGGATTGTGGATGTCCGAACCGTGGCGGTTAAAAAATCGCCCTACTACATAATTAAACTTGTAACAACATACCATTAAAAGTTAAGATTGTCAAAACATCAGGTGGAATATGCTATTATGTTATGTAAAGAAATATCAGTTATGGGCTGCATAGTAGAGGCAGCTTTTGAGAGGAAAAAGAAATGAGCGAATATGCAAAGGTAATACTTAAGAAAGGTGAAGGCCGTACAATAAAGGCAGGAGGAGCCTGGGTTTTTGATAATGAGATAAACAGAGTTGAGGGAAAATTTGAAAATGGAGAAATAGTCGAGGTCCATGATCATGATGATTATTTCATGGGGTATGGATTTATTAATTCCAATTCCAAAATTCGTGTGAGGATGATGTCCAGACGCAAGGAACATCCTGTTAACGATGAACTGCTTGAGGTGAGAGTACGAAATGCCTGGGAGTACAGAAAGGCAGTAATGTGCCCTGAGATATATGGTTATGAGAGTATTCTTGATATTCCTGAAAAGAGAGCACATAAAGAGGAGAGTAGAACAAAAAGATTACAAGAGCTTTCCTGCAGGATGATATTTGGTGAAGCTGATTTTTTGCCGGGAATAACTATTGATAAGTTTTCAGACGTGCTTGTAATAGAGTCGCTGGCGCTGGGAACCGATCTTATGAAGGGCAGGATTCTTGATATATGTAAAAAGGTTCTGTCGGAGGATGGCATAACAGTCCGCGGTATTTATGAAAGAAGCGACGCAAAGGTGCGAGAGCAGGAAGGACTTGAGAGAATCAAAGGATTCATCGGAGAGCCCTTTGATACGAAGGTCCTGATTGAAGAAAATGGCGTAAAGTATTACGTTGATGTTGAAAATGGTCAGAAAACCGGATTTTTCCTTGATCAGAAGAACAACAGAAGAGCAATAGCATCTCTTTGCAGAGGCAAAAAGGTTCTGGACTGTTTTACCCATACAGGTTCATTTGGCCTAAATTGTGCAAAAGCAGGAGCTGAAGAGGTTCTTTCTGTGGACGCTTCTGAGCTTGGCTGCGAGCAGGCTAATGAGAATGCAAGATTAAATGGACTGGAAAATGTTATCAGTTTTAAATGTGCGGATGTATTTGAACTGTTGCCGGAGCTGGAGAAGCAGGGAGAGTCATATGACGTTGTGATTCTGGATCCTCCTGCATTTACCAAGTCAAGAGCATCTATCAAAAAAGCTGTAACCGGATACCGTGAGATCAATATTCGAGGCATGAAGCTTGTGAAAAACGGCGGATTTCTTGCTACATGCTCCTGCTCTCATTTTATGGATGAGGAGTTGTTTGCCAAAACAATAAGAGAAGCAGCACGCAGCGCACATAAGCAGATAAGGCAGGTTGAGTTCAGGCAGCAGGCAGCAGACCATCCTATTTTGTGGTCAAATGATGCTTCGTATTATCTAAAGTTCTACATCTTCCAGGTGTGCGATGAGATGTGATCTGTGAAAATAGGCTAAAATAATAATGCGCTAAAACAAATGGAGACGTATGCACTAACCGACAAAAAACCATCCCGGAAAAATAATCCGAGATGGTTTTATTTTTTTAGTAAATGAATATGCTTAGAATTTTACAACTCTGGGTGCATCAGTAAATGAAGAGAAGGTAGCAGTTGCATTTTTGAAGTAAAGAACCTCTGTGTTGTCATCTTCTGCAGAGTACATTCCCTGAAGAGAAGGATATGCATCAAGCATATGCTTCTTAGCTTCAACTCTGTCATCGCGAACAAGCTCTCCTGCAACTCGAACCCATTTGCCTTCTGTGAATCCGCAGATTTCAACCTTAGGATTCTTCTGAATTTGCTTGGATACTTCTTTTACTTTTCCAGTCTGAATATAAAGCTTATCTTCGAAAATATCTACAGTACCAAAGGGACGAACTCTGGGCTGATCACCTTCAACAGTTGCTAAATAATAAGTGTTGCACTTTTTTAAAAACTCATAAACTTCCTGCATGTTATGCCTCCTTCAAAATAGATTGTATAAAATATATTATAAGCCGAAGAAATATTAAAAACAAGCTATCATATCAGAATAAAGATAATGTATAATCAATTTATGATACAGGATATTTTACCGAAAAAATTTAAGAACGAGTATAAGAGAGTACTTCCTGAGCCCCGCGATATTGTTTTGGCATTTCGGGGAAGGGAAGTTTTATGCGCTTTAGGGGATAATGGAGCTGTTGGATTTCCTCGGGCAGAAGAAATAAAAATAGATAAAAATAAACTGATTTATCTTTTTGAGATAGATGAGGACAGATTTTTCTTAGTTAATATTGATTACAGTTTTGATGAACAAAATATATCTGAGAATAAAAATCCGGAGAAATTTTATCAGTATGAAGACATTAGGGTCTTAAGAAAGGCAAATCCGGGATATTTGTGTTATGCAGGAATGACAGCTTATCATCTTTATATGTGGTATCGGGATAATAAATTCTGTGGAAGATGTGGAAAGAACACCGAAATCTATGATGTTGAAAGAGCGTTAAAGTGTCCTGTCTGTGGAAACATCATTTACCCAAAGATAGCACCTGCAGTAATAGTTGGTGTTACCAACGGAACCAAAATATTGATGACAAGGTATGCAGGCAGACCTTATAAAGGTAATGCTCTTATCGCAGGTTTTTGCGAAATAGGAGAAACTGCGGAAGATACTGTAAGACGAGAGGTTTTGGAGGAAGTTGGAGTTAGGGTAAAAAATATAAGATATTTTGGAAGTCAGCCATGGGGGTTTGACTCTAACCTTCTGCTGGGATATTTCTGCGAGCTTGATGGGAGTGATGAGATAAAACTTGATAAAAATGAGCTCGCTATAGCAGAGTGGGTTGAGAGGCATGACATAGGAGAAGAAGCCAAAAACTTAAGCCTCACAGGTACAATGATGATGTATTTTAAGGAAAATCCTGCTTTTTTTAGTTAATAATCTGCAACTGTATTCGAATTGTTTTATGGGGGGTAAGAGATGGATGATCAGATGAAGAAAATCGGAAGACAGATGGCTATAAGAATGGGAATTCTGATGAGTTTTTGCCTTTCTTTGGTAGGAACGCTCACGTCAGGGCATTTTACGATTCCGGGCTTTGTTGTCAGCTTTATAATCAGCTCTGTTATCAGTCTGATAATATGCTTAGTAATTCCCGTAGGTAAAATTACATTTGTTCTTTGCAACAAACTGGGACTTAAGAGAGAAACTATTGGCGCCAGAGTGTTTGAGAGCCTGATTTCAGATATTATTTTTACTCCGGTTATGACGTTTGCAATGGTTGGCCTGGCATACTTTATGGCTTTAAAACAAAGTGGAGGAATGGCACAGATATCTTTTGGGCCAATGTTTCTAAAATCATTATTCATATGCTTTGTTGTAGGTTTTTTTCTGATATTTATTTTTCAGCCAATGTTCTTAAAGCACCTTATGAAAAAGAATGGTATAACGAATCCCAAGGAATAATTATAGATAAAGGATATAGTAAAAATGAATCAAAAAGAGCGCATGCTTGCAAACTTACCTTACAAGGCCTGGATGGACGGTCTTGGTGAGGAGAGAATGGAAACTAAGAAGAAAATTTATAAGTTTAATAATCTGGAACCTGAAAAGCAGGATGAAAAGAATATTCTTATAAAGGACATTCTTGGCAAGACAGGAGAGAATGTAAATATTGAAGCGCCTTTTCATTGTGATTATGGTTATAACATTGAAGTGGGTGAAAACTTTTTTGCAAACTATAATCTGGTGATTCTGGATGTTGCCAGAGTCAAGATAGGCGATAATGCACAGATTGCGCCGAATGTATCTATATACACCGCCGGGCATCCAATTCACCCGGATTCTCGTAACTCAGGCTATGAATACGGAATTGACGTGACAATTGGAGATAATGTATGGATAGGCGGTAATTCCTGCATCATGCCCGGAGTAACTATCGGTAACAATGTGGTTATTGGCGCTGGTAGCGTAGTGACAAAGGATCTACCTGACAATGTCATAGCGGTAGGTAATCCATGCAGAATAGTCAGAAAAATAACTGAGGAAGACCAGGACTACTACTTCAAAGACAGGAAGTTTGATGTGGATGATTACAGATAAGATACAATTATTAAAAGGAATTCCTTCTGTGATGTTGACTTAACCGTTTTTGATGGCAATAAATCGCTTTTGAAATATGTGTATGACGGAAATATGATCTATATGTATCTTGAGAAAAATGACCAATTAAGAGGAACTGGTCATCCGGAATCACTCACTTTTAGTATTCCGTGCATATGGAAAAAGCAGTACCTTTCCGGCAAAGGTGTTGCTACTTTGTATTATCGCAATACTAGAGAGTATGACAACTTAATAGCGTCAACGCCAATTCTTAAAAAACATGAAAATGAGATAAGAAACAGCAATCACATTATCAGCTTTGAGCTCGATAAGGATAATACTAAGCTTGAAAACTATTACTACAGAACCACTTACCTATACTATGATACAGCTAGCAATCCTGAAACTGTACTTTCTGAGTAATACAACAGGCAAATTAATTTAAACAAAAATATCAATAGTAAGCCCCCCAGGTGATTTGGCCTGGGGGGTCTATGCAATAAAAAAGGACATCCAACTGAACAATGTCATTAAGATAAGATGACATTGCTGATGCGTCGGGTTCTTTTTTGTGTCAAAAATCACAAGTATTCTGTTGGTTATATCATACGAATGAAGGTGATATAACCAACAGACATTAAATTCGTAAAACAAAGAGTTATTTATAAAACTGAAATGCATATAATAAGCCCAACATAGAAACTCCGTCCTTGGTTTCATTATTTTTTAGCATCTCAAGCACTCGTTCTTTTGGAAGCCACTTTTTGTATGCAACTTCATCAGTATCGAATAGCGAGCCTTCCGTATCTACTCGGGCCGCAAAGCAGTGGCACATACAGTCTGACATACCATTTGCAGGATTTTGAGAACAAAGAAAACTTACGTCCTTTAAAGAACAGCCTGTTTCTTCAATACATTCTCTTCTTGCAGCTTCTTCCGGGCTTTCGCCTTCTTCGATTTTACCGGCTGGGATTTCCCATTCAAGTCTTCCAACAGTATATCTTCTGTGGCGAATAAGCAGCACTTCATCTTTTTCATTAAAAATCGTCACACAAACAGCTTCCTTTGGATAATGCACCTGATGGTACTTTTCAATGATATAGCCACTTGGAAGTTTTACCTTGTCAGCGTACAAACATACAAAATCACTTTCATATATTACTTTTCTATCAAGCCTTTCAGGCATAATTATATTTTCCATATTGTCCTTTCCGATTTACTTTATCCTATGAATCCTACTTATTCTTTCACAGGTTCCTCAATCTATCACATCAACAATCTTCATTTCAGTTACAGCTTACCGGTGGTTTCCAGGGTTTAGGACAGAGAAGTGTAGTTCTGCCTATATCCGGAAGAACATCATATATAGAACATCCCATACGAACTTCAAAATCTTCTTTAATCTTGAAGGCAATCTCCCAACCTTTAATATAGCCTTCCATAATTCCGTATCGTCTTGTAACATCAACAAATCTTTTTTCCAGAATTACAAAACCATAATCTGTGGCAAGCGAATCACAGAGCTGGATCAGCTTGTCATAATCATTCGGCTTACCACAATTTATTATGTAATCTTTGATAGCCTTCTCATGTCCTGTTTCGGGATCGTAGCTAAACTCATTCTGCATGCGAAGATAGGAATGTGTCATGCAAATTCTGGCTGCTTCATCCCATCCTTTTTTCATACAGTACTTATACACTTCATATACGTGAGTAGGAATATCAACAAAACCGAATTTACATCTTCTTCCGATATCATGCAAAAGCCCGAATATATAAGCTTTCTCTGAATCCATATCAGGGATCTTTTGGGCAATGTTACGAGCTGCTATGCCAACATTTTTGGAGTGATCCACCCATGGTCCGGGATTTAAGTTTCTTGCTATTTCTAGCTCTTCCATAGCTTCTTTGGCACTTGGAAACATCTGTTAGTCCTCCTTATCTTGAATATATTCAGGCGCGCACTGAACTTATAACCATGACTTCCTGAATTTCTGAGGAAATTCAATATTCTATGTTATACTCAGATTATAAAAGGTGACGTTACGTAACCTTCAAGCACTATTTTTACTGTATCGGAGAAAACTTTTATGAATAAAAAAGGCTACTATTCATCCGGACAATTTGCCAAAATGGCTCACGTATCCATAAGAACTATAAGGTTTTATGACCAGAAGGGGCTACTTGCGCCATCTTATACAACCGAATCAAGTGCAAGATTTTACACTGATTACGATTTTGCAATTCTGCAGCAGATATTGCTTTTAAAGTACCTGGGATTTTCCCTGGATGAAATAAAAGAAATACCAAATGGTCTGGCTGATAATCATTTCATTCTGAATGCCCTTAAGATGCAGAAAAAGCTGCTTTCAGAAAGAATTGATGAAATGAAAAATGTTGAAGAAGGTGTAAATGCCACCATCAAAGCTTTAGAAAAATCTGCCACTCCCGATTGGAAGCAGATGCTGGAGCTGATTCACATGACTTCAATGGAGAACAGCTTAAAGAGTCAATATCAAAATGCAAGCAACATTTCTGCCAGGATAGAACTTCATAACAAATATTCAACAAATAAACAAAGATGGTTTAATTGGGTATTACAGGAATGTGATATTTCTTCCGGGATGGATATTCTTGAGCTTGGTTGCGGTAATGGAGCATTATGGGCAGAGAACATAGGTGAATTGTCCAAACACAAATATACAGATATTCAAATTACTCTTTCAGATATCTCTGCAGGTATACTGCATGATGCAAAACAGAATATAGAAAGTGCTGTATCAACATGTTCAAACGAACTACGAGACTTAACATTTTCTTACAAAGCATTTGATCTTAATGATATACCATATGAAGATAATTCCTTTGATTTAGTAATTGCGGGGCACGTTCTTTTTTATTGTGACGATATTCATCTTGCATGTAAGGAAATAAGCAGAGTGCTAAAGCCCGGAGGAAGACTTGTTTGCAGCACATATAGTAGTAACCACATGAAAGAAATCAGAGAACTGGTAAAAGATTTTGATGATAGGATCGTGCTTTCTAGCAATGACTTGTATAAAATATTTGGTTTGGAAAATGGTGCTGACATCCTGCGCAGCGTATTTGGAGAAGTGGAGCTGAAAAAATACAAAGATGAAATAATCATTACTGACTCTGGTCCATTAATCGATTATATTTTTTCATGCCACGGCAATCAGAACCACTATCTTCTGAATAGATATGCAGAATTTAAGAATTATATTATGAAAAAGGTAAGTCATGAATTCCACATCACCAAGGATGCTGGGCTATTTATCGCAACTAAACAAAAAGCAAAGTGATAGCAGGTATGGAACTAGGGGACGGGGTCTAGGGACCATTTCTTGTGTTATCCCGTGCACAAGAAATGGTCCACAAACCCCGTCCCCTAGTTCCACCCCAGGCTTCTACGCAACAAAAAGGACATCCGATTGGATGTCCTCACTTTAGAGCGATAGACGGGGCTCGAACCCGCGGTCTCCACCTTGGCAAGGTGGCGCTTTACCAACTAAGCTACTATCGCGTATATGTAAACGAGCATAAGCTCGATTACTACAATATTAAGTTATTTGAGAGCGATAGACGGGGCTCGAACCCGCGGTCTCCACCTTGGCAAGGTGGCGCTTTACCAACTAAGCTACTATCGCATATATGTGAAGCCGCTTTCGCGACGCAAAATATATATTACACAACCATATATGTATTGTCAATAGAAATTTGATATTATATTTTTAGATTTTTTTCAGGCAATAAATAAAAACGTATTTTCGGTTTTTTACAGGATAAAACAAAAAATGGCTATAAGATTATCAGATTACTTAAAATCCATATATGGTGAAAAAATATACAGACTCTCACTTAGTTCAGGATGTACCTGCCCTAACAGAGATGGAAGTATAATACTTCCAGATGGGACGCCACTGACAAAGGGATGTACATTCTGTTCTGAAGGTGGTTCAGGTGAATTTGCCTCTGAAATAGCTACGATAGATGAGCAGATAGCTGAGGCAAAAAAAAGAATCTGTAACAAGACAGATGCAAAAAGATTCATAGCCTATTTTCAGTCATATACCAATACTTACGGAGACATAAACAGGCTAAGAAAGCTATACATGGATACAATAACCAGAGATGAGATTGAGATCCTTTCCATAGGAACGCGACCGGATTGCCTGGGTGATGATGTTATAGAAATGCTTTCTGAGCTTAGACAGATAAAGCCTGTCTGGGTTGAATTGGGACTTCAGACTGTCAATGAAAAGAGTGCTGAGAACTTCCATAGGGGATATGACCTTGCTACGTTTGAAGATGCATATAACAGGCTAAAGAAATGCGGAATAAGTGTTATAGTACATGTGATCT
The DNA here is from genome assembly GCF_045999815.1 of Butyrivibrio sp. NATIVEDY162. GTDB lineage: Bacteria > Bacillota > Clostridia > Lachnospirales > Lachnospiraceae > Butyrivibrio. The sequence goes on along the minus strand of NZ_CP172573.1, from coordinate 2,288,207 downwards.
TCGGGCTCCCGCAAGAAACGAAGGAAGATATGCTTAATACGGTAAAATATCTGGCGCAGCTTTCCCCTGAATTGGATGGGATCAAGCTTCAAAATCTCCAGATTTTGAAAGGTACGCAGATGTGTGAGGAGTACCTGAAAAATCCATTTCACATTCTTTCATTGGAAGAGCATGTGGAACTATTGGCAGAGAGCTTGAAGATTCTGCCCAAAAATATCGTGGTCCATCGAATGACAGGAGATGGACCAAGAACACTTCTGGTAGAGCCTTTATGGAGTCTGAACAAAAAGAATGTGCTAAATACAATAAACAGAAGTGTTAATACCTATTTTTGTTGATTAACTATTGCATAGAGCCCAAAAGGCTACAGCACTTGCTGCAGCGACATTTAAGGAATCAACATCATGCGACATAGGAATTTTTACACAAAAATCGCATGCATCTATGGTTTCAGGCAAAAGCCCGTCACCCTCAGCACCAAGAAATATCGCGAGCTTTTCTTTTGAAGTAATCTCTGGATCGCCAATAGAGTGGGAATCATTTCTAAGGGCCATGGCTACAGTGGAGTATCCAAGCGACTTAATGAGCTCCATGCTACCTGCTTCAGGAAGAAAGGTCCACGGAATCAGGAAAATATTTCCCATACTGACTCTGATAGCTCGTCTATAGAGAGGATCGGTGCAGCCATGTGAAAATAAAACAGCATCCACACCAAGGGCGGCGGCACTTCTTACGATAGCACCTGCGTTAGTAGGATTTGTTACATTTTCAAGGACAGCGATTCTTCTGGCATTTTTGCAAACCTCATCCACAGACGGAAGCAGCCTCCTCTTCATGGCACATAATACGCCTCGTGTCAGATGGAAGCCTGTGATGGATGTAAGAATGCTGTCGGATGCGGAAAATACAGGAACATCGTATGGAAGGGACGCGAGTTTTTCTAAAACTAAAGAGGCTTCACCTCTAATCTGATCATCCTCGATTAGCACTGAAATCGCCTCATAGCCGGCGGTTAAAGCTCTTTCTATTACCTTTGGACTCTCGGCAATAAAAATACCCGGAGCCGGTTCATTAATATGATAGAGCTGTACCTCAGACTGCTCGCTGTAAACTGAAAGCTCAGCTGTTTCCAGATTGGCTGTTTCTATTATCCTGATCATTTTTTCTCCCAAAGTGAAAATAAAAAAGTCTACACTAATCCAAGAAAGTATAGCACAAAATGGAAATAGAGAAATTCATCTGTTAGAATAAAGAAGTTAGCATGAAGTTTAAGGAGACTCAGTTCTTATGGGGAATACTTTTTATTTTGACTTTGAGCCACAGTTGATGGGATGGTTGCAAAATACATTCGGAGAGACCGGATCCGGTTTTATTTCACACTTTTCAGCATTTGGAGAAGAGGCTGTTTTTATTCTGGTATTGGGCTTTTTATATTGGTGCTATGACAAGAGGTTTGCCATCTATATCGGAACAAACGTGGTAGTGGGAGGAACTCTCAATCCGCTTATCAAAAATGTGGCACTGAGGCTAAGACCCTATATGGTTCATGAAAATATTCAGTGTTTTAGGCCTTTGGGAAAATCAGAGCCGCTTGATGACGTTTCAGCGCAGGGATACTCGTTTCCGAGTGCGCATTCCATGAATGCAGCAACTGTGTACGGTTCAATAGCGGGATATATGCGAAAACGCATAGCCACAATTATTGCTGTTATTCTTACGATTCTTGTGGGTATATCGAGAGTTGTTGTCGGCGTCCATTATCCAACAGATGTTTTGACAGGTTGGGTAGCAGGCGTGGCAATTGTATTCATCATCCCGTTTATTTACGAAAAGGCCGGTGAAGAGAGACGCTCTTTGATAAACTTTATATTCTTTTTATTTTCATCAATTGGTTTTTTCTATTGCAAAACAGATGATTACTACACGGCAATGGGAGTTATGGCCGGTTTTTATCTGGCTATAGAATTTGAAAAAAGATTTGTAAACTTTGAAGAAACCCGTATACCGGTTGAGATAATTATGAGGATTGTGGGTGGAGCAGCTTTTTATCTGATATTAAATCTTCTTCTAAAGCTTCCTTTTTCACAGGAATTTCTTAAATCAAATACCATGGGAGCATTTATGGTAAGATTTGTCAGGTATACAATAATTGTGTTTGTGATGCTCGGAGTTTATCCGATGCTTTTTAAGTATTTTAAGAGAAATACAAATGCGAAAAATGAATCATATTTATTCAAGTGCTGCTTGCTGACAATAATTGTGATTTTGTTTCTTATTCCTGTAATTTATGTGGCAAGATATGCCTTTCCATGGGCAGATGACTTTACCTACGGAGCATTACCGCACAGGGCATTTGTTCATACAGGATCAGTGATTAATGCAATAGGAGCAGCCTTTGCAGATACGATCGATACATATTTTGGATGGCAGGGAACATATACCTCATGTTTTTTGATGGAACTTCATCCTGCGGTTTTCAAGACGGAATATTACCATCTGACATCATTTATTATGCTTGGAGCAATGTTTATATCATACTTTGCGCTTTTTAAAGTGATGGGAAAAGATGTCTTAAAAATGAATCGGATGAATTATATTCTTTTTATACTGACATTTTTTATTTCTGTCGAGCTTGTGGATGGAAAAGCAGAAGGCTTTACCTGGTATAACAGCGCTGTTCATTATACTTTCGGACATGCGCTATTTGTGCTTTTTCTTGCACTTCTTTTAAAGAGTTCTTATTCGATAAAAGAATCTGTGCCATTAATTATAATTTCTTCTTTCGTCGGATTTCTGGCAGCAGGAGTAAATAATATTACTGTTTTTGGTGGCTTGCTTTTCCTTATTATGGCGATTTTATTTGCGCTGCTATGTCAGCTGCTGTTTGGAAATAAGGACATAGTGATAATTAAAAGAGCCCTTATTCCATCAGCAGTTTTCCTGATTGGAACCGCGCTAAACCTTCTGTCACCCGGTAATAGAAACCGAATGGCAATGGCGAACTCCGTAAAGAATAGCGTGTTTGTTACGGTTAGAAATTCTTTTGTCCTGGGATTTCATTTTATTCTCAGGCACATAAATTTTGAAGTTTTGGGATTTGTAATCATCGCAGGAATACTTATATGGAGAACCTTTTATGAATTACAGAAAAAGGATAAGGTACATTTCAGGTTTCCTTTACCGGGAGTGATCTCTGTACTTAGTTATTGCCTGATTTCAGCTCTGTATGCCCCTTTTGCATTTATTGGCAGCTCAGATATTACAAAAGTATACATAGAAGAGCAGCTTGGTGTTAACAGAGTATCAAATTCGGTTTTCTATGTTTTTATCCTGCTCATTGTATTGAATGTGTTTTATTTTATGGGATGGCTTTTTTCGCGAAAACAACGTGGATATAACAAGTCGCTTCTTAGAACACTTAGTGTTGCAGCAGTTTTCATGATAGTAGCAGCATGTATCAGGGTGGTGATCCTATTTCCTGAAAGGTACCTTACCTCTGCAGCAGTTATGAGCCTCAGAAATAATACAGCCCAGCAGTACGGTGAGATTATGCTGGAAAATACGAGAAGGCTGATGAGCGATGAGCAGAATGTTGAGATTTTGCCAATAACCGTTGACCCTGACATCCTTTATCCGCATGATGGTTCGCCATATAAGGACGGAGCGGTTATATTCTATGAAAAGGAAAGTGTTTATTATAAAGAATGACTATAAAAATAAATGCTTACTATTGACTTTTTTTAATTCTGTGAATAAAATAATTTTTAATTATATAGGAAAAGCAATGACGAAGACAGTATATATTCATGGAAAGCTTCAGAGAGCCTGTGGGTGGTGCGAACAGGTGCGATTACAGAATGTAGAAAATCACTTCTGAGCTGCATGACTGAAAAGTAATGATGATATTGTTACTGATTACTTATTAGGTCGTGACGGAGTCTCCCCGTTACGGAGAAACATATAAAACCGTTGATTCGGGGAGTATGCGTAAACAGGTGGTACAGCGAGTTCAGACTCGTCCTTTTTACAGGACGGGTCTTTTTTTGCGAAAGGAGCAAAAGATGTATAAGAAGGTTGATACTGATATGAATTTTGTCGCCCGTGAAAAGGAAGTCGAGAAATTCTGGAAAGATCAAAACATTTTCCAGAAGAGCGTAGACACCAGAAGCAAGGGCGAGATGTACATGTTCTATGATGGACCGCCGACAGCAAACGGTAAGCCCCATATCGGACACGTACTTACACGTGCTATTAAAGATATGATTCCGAGATATCGCACAATGAAGGGATACACAGTTCCCCGTAAGGCAGGCTGGGATACACATGGTCTTCCGGTTGAGCTTGAGGTTGAGAAACTCCTCGGTCTTGATGGAAAAGAGCAGATCGAAGAGTACGGAATGGAGCCCTTCATCAAAAAATGTAAGGAATCTGTATGGAAATATAAGGGAATGTGGGAAGATTTCTCCGGTACAGTCGGCTTCTGGGCAGACATGGATCACCCATATATCACATATGATGATAACTTCATTGAATCTGAGTGGTGGGCTCTGAATGAGATCTGGAAAAAAGGTCTTCTGTATAAAGGATTTAAGGTAGTTCCTTATTGCCCTCGCTGTGGCACACCTCTTTCTTCTCACGAGGTTGCTCAGGGTTACAAGACTCTTAAAGAGCGCACAGCTGTTGTACGTTTTAAGGTTAAGGGAGAGGATGCATATTTTCTTGCATGGACAACAACCCCTTGGACACTTCCTTCCAACATCGGACTTTGCGTAAACCCTGATGAAAAATATATCAAGGTTAAGGCAGCAGACGGATATACATATTATCTTGCAGAGGCACTTGCAGATAATGTACTTGGATCACTTGCCAAGGAAGAAGGCGAGAAGGCTTACGAGGTTCTTGAGACCTACGTGGGAACTGACCTTGAGTATAAAGAATATGAACCTCTTTACCAGTGCGCAGCTGATGAAACTGAGAAGCAGCACAAGAAGGCATTTTTCATCTATTGTGATAACTATGTAACGATGTCCGATGGTACAGGTATAGTTCATATAGCTCCTGCATTTGGTGAAGATGATGCCCGCGTTGGTAGAAAATATGACGCACCTCTTGTACAGATGGTTGATGGTGAAGGAAGACTTAAGCCTGAGACACCTTTTGCAGGAATGCGCTGCAAGCCTACTCAGAAGGAAATGGATGAGGGCGCTGTAAGTGCTGACCCCGAGGTACTTAAGGACCTTGATGGCAGAAAGCTTCTCTTCTCAGCACCTAAGATGGAGCACGACTATCCTCACTGCTGGAGATGTGGAACACCTCTGCTTTACTATGCCCGTTCCTCATGGTTTATAAAGGTTACAGAGGTAAAGGATGACCTTATCCGCAATAACAAGGAAATCAACTGGGTTCCTGAATCAATCGGTAAGGGACGTTTTGGTGACTGGCTTGAGAATATCCAGGATTGGGGTATCTCCCGTGACAGATATTGGGGAACGCCTCTCAACATTTGGGAGTGTGATGACTGCGGACATCAGCTTTCAGTAGGATCAAGAAAAGAGCTTGCAGAACTTTCAGGAGATCCTTCTGCGCAGACGGTTGAGCTTCACAGACCTTATATAGATAAATACGAGATCACTTGTCCTAAGTGTGGCAAGAAGATGCACAGAGTTAAGGAAGTTATTGACTGCTGGTTTGACTCAGGAGCTATGCCTTTTGCACAGCTTCACTATCCTTTTGAAAATAAGGAGCTCTTTGAGAAGCAGTTTCCTGCTCAGTTCATTTCTGAGGCTGTAGACCAGACAAGAGGATGGTTCTACTCACTTCACGCTGAGGCAACACTTCTTTTCAATAAGCCTGCATTTAAAAATGTTATAGTACTCGGCCTTGTGCAGGATGAGAATGGCCAGAAGATGAGTAAGTCAAAGGGCAATGCTGTTGATCCTTTTGACGCTCTTGAGAAGTATGGCGCAGACGCTATCAGATGGTACTTCTATACAAACAGTGCACCCTGGCTTCCTTCAAGATTTGCAGGTAAGACAGTTCAGGAGGGACAGAGAAAGTTCCTTGGTACACTTTGGAACACATATGCATTCTTTGTACTTTATGCAAATATTGACGGCTTCGATGCATCTAAGTACTCACTTGAGAAGGATAAGCTTACAGTAATGGATAAGTGGATTCTCTCCAAGATGAATACAATGATCGGAGAGGTTGATAAGAACCTTGAAAATTACAGAATTCCTGAGGCTGGAAAGGCACTTGATGCATTTGTTGATGACCTTTCTAACTGGTATGTAAGAAGATGTCGTGAGCGTTTCTGGGCTAAGGGAATGGAACAGGATAAGATTTCTGCCTACATGACTCTATATACAGCACTTGTAAATGTATGTAAGGCAGCAGCGCCTATGGTTCCTTTCATGACAGAGTCAATTTATCAGAACCTTGTAAGAACAAGCGACAGCTCAGCTCCGGAGTCCATACATCTTTGTGACTTCCCTGCTGTTGACGAGAGCTTTATCGACAAGGATCTTGAGGAAAACATGGATGAGGTACTCCAGATAGTTGTTCTTGGACGTGCATGTCGTAACGCTGCAGCAATCAAGAACCGTCAGCCTATCGGACAGATGTATGTAAAGGCAGAGAAGACTGTATCTGATTTCTATCAGGAGATTATTGAAGACGAGCTTAATGTAAAGAAGGTAGTCTTTGCAGATGATGTAAGAGACTTTACAACATATACATTTAAGCCTCAGCTCAAGACTGTAGGACCTAAGTACGGAAAAGTACTCGGCGGAATAAAAGAGTATTTGGGTTCACTTGATGGAAATGCTGCAATGGATGAACTTAAGGCAAACGGTGCACTTAAGTTTGACGTAAATGGAACTGCTGTAGAACTTACAGAAGATGATCTTCTTATCGATATGGCTCAGAAGGAAGGCTTTGAGAGCACTGAGGATCACGGAATTACTGTTGTTCTTGATACTAACCTTTCAGAGGAACTTCTCAACGAAGGTTTCATGTATGAGGTGATTTCTAAGGTTCAGACTATGCGTAAAGAGTCTGGTTTTGAAGTAATGGACCATATCAAACTTTCTGTAAACGGAAACGATAAGATTGCGCAGATAGTCAAGGAAAATGCTGATTCTATTTCAACAAAGGTACTTGCAAGCGAATTGGTTTATGGCTCAGATGTAGCAAACGCTAAAGAGTGGGATATCAATGGCGAGAAAGTAACTATCGGCGTTGAAAAGATTTAAGATAGTTTTGATAATGAATATATAAAATACGCCCGGATTGTGATTATAAATACAATCCGGGTGTGTTTTGTTAGTATAACTGTTTATTCTATTTCATCACGATTAAGGAACTCTGTGATATAAGGCAAAGCGGCCCCAATAGTAATATTATGCTTGGGCATACGGCTGATAAAAATGAACCTTCCTTCATCATCAAAAGGATTAAGCTCCTGAACATATTTATGGAGTTTGTCCATATCACTTTCCTGTAGATAGGGAGCTATAAATCCACCAATAATAAAGTCTTTGTCATACATAAGGCTTATACTGTTTATAATTTTTGCAAGATCTTTCAGGTAGTTATCAAACTGCTTAGAAGCGTTTTTATCTCCTGAACGTAATCTGCCAAAAAATTCATGCACAGGTTCTTCACCGCATAAAGAAGGCAAAGCGCAGAGTGTCTCAGCGCATCCGATGCGTCCGCAGTAACAGCGCTTGTTGTTGTTTCCCATGAAAATATGCTCTATGGTAGCATTATGGCCATGCATTCCTGACATGATCTTGCGATTCATGATCATTGCTGCTCCGAGATGAATGCCAATTTGAATATACATGGCATCTTTTAACTCCGGTGAAACCCAGAGTTCTGAAACAGCTGCGCTTTCGGAGTCATGGAAAAAGCGACACGGATAGTTTAGATATTTTGAAAAACCATCTATTGACAGACCGGTACAATCAAGAATTTTTCCATAGGTTATTTCGCTGCCATCAGGGGATACAAGACCCGGCATGGCTATTCCTATTCCTAGAATCTGCTCAGATTTTAATCCCTGACCGGCTATATAGCCATTTACAATTTCACAGACTTTTTTTCTGTAGGAATCAGTATTTTTATAATTGATGGAGTGCACAACTCTTTCTGAATACTCTCCCAGCAGATTTACAGTTATGAGTTTAAGTTCTTTACTGTGAATATCAACTCCGATACTGACCCTGTAATCCGGAACGGCAGAGTAGGCATTGGCCTTGCGGCCTACAAGCTCAGTATCCAGTTGTCCTGATTTAGTGATCATTCCTACAGACTCCAGCTCATTTAGATTGGTGGTTACAGTTGGACGCGAGAGCCTTAGATCATAAGCAATATCCTGCTGAGATACGCCCGGATGATTAAGAATATATAAATATATCAGGTTTTTGTTGTTTTGTTTTATTTGATTAGGGGTTATCGACTTTCTCATTACTCCACCTTTGTTTTTGTAAAATGATTTTTATAAATAGTATTATAAAATAAAAAATCTATATATGTCTAGTAGTTCAATATAGCAATAAAAAAATATCAGAATTCCTCGTATTTTCCCAGAAGCAGACATCTTGTTAATTTGCATTAATATAATGATAAAAGGCGGTTGATCTGATTTAATTTTGTGCAATATGTATAAAAAACGTTTCAAAAATTAGAGATGTATAGCTAATTGACGATTAGAGAAAAAATGGTAGGATAAGTAATGTAAAATGCATTTACAAAATGAATTATAAAAATAAAATAATAAAATGACTTGAAGAAAAATGGAGGTATTTGAAATGGGAATAATTGAGAGCATGAGACTTGATGGAAAGAAGGGATTTGTAACCGGAGGAGCAAGAGGAATCGGAAAGTGTACAGCTACAGGATTTGCAGAAGCAGGGGCAGAAGTTGCTATTGTGGATCTTGATATTGATGAGGCAGAGAAGACCGCAAAAGAGATAGCAGAGAAGACCGGAAGAAAGGTTGTTGCGATCAAGTGCGACTGCACAAAGGAAGATGAAGTAAAGGCTATGGTCGATAAGGTTGTAGCTGAGCTTGGCGGATTGGATTTCTGTCATGCAAACGCAGGCATCTGCATAAATGCACCGGCAGAGGAAATGACTTTTGATCAGTGGAACAAGGTAATTAACATCAATTTAAACGGAGTATTCCTTACAGATACGATTGCCGGAAAATATATGCTTGAGCATGGCGGCGGATCAATTATAAATACAGCCTCCATGTCAGGACACATTGTCAATGTTCCTCAACCACAGTGTGCATATAACGCATCAAAGGCAGGAGTAAGTCAGCTCACAAAGTCGTTGGCAGTTGAATGGGCTAAGAAAAATGTAAGAGTAAATGCAATCAGCCCCGGATATATAGGCACAGATCTGGTTCTCGCAAATAAAGGGCTTGCACCTCTCATTGATAAGTGGAACGCAATGGCACCGATGGGAAGGCTTGGAAAACCTGAAGAATTAGAATCAATATGTGTATATCTTGCAGGTGATACAAGTACATTTACAACAGGTTCTGACTTTATCATTGATGGCGCTTTCACATGTTTCTAAAAAATTAATTTAAAAAAACAAAGAAATGTTTATAAAGGAAAAAGGAGGATTTTAAAGTATGAAAAAGAAAGTGATGTCACTATTAACAGCAGCGGTTCTTGCTTTTAGCCTTGCGGCGTGCGGAGGAGCAGCTGACAAAGCCGTCGAGACTGCGGCAACTGAAACATCTGCTGAAAAAGAAGAAGCAGCTGCAGAAGCATCTTCAGAGGAAACCGCAACGGAAGATAATGCAGCAGCTGAGGAGAGTAGTGAGCCTGCGGCAGATACTACTGCTGCTACGGAAGGTGTACAGGCAGATGAAGCTTTTTATTCCAAGGCAGATCTTAGTAAGCTTTCAGGAAAGAAAATCGGTATTACAATTCAGTCACTGCAGAATGCATATTGGGCAGGTGTTATGTCTGCTTTGGAAGATGTCCTGACTGAGAATGGGGCAGAATATACAATTGTTGCCTGCGATGATAATTCCGCTACACAGATTGGACAGGTGGAAAACTTTATTTCCTCAGGCTGTGATCTTATTATGATCCATCCTTCTGATGCAAATGCTGTTGAGGATGTTGCTAAGGAAGCCAGAGATGCAGGTATCAAGGTTATGTGCTGGGATGATCCCATGGAAAATACAGATGCTAACTGGATTCTTGATAATACAAGTCTCGGTGTTGAAATCGGAAAAATGTGTGCAGAGTTTATCAATGAGAAATATACAGAAGAGAGTCCTGCAGAAGTTATTCTCATTGGATATCCTCAGACAAAGATTCTTTTGGAGAGAGCAAATGGTATAAAAGAGGGTCTTGAGGATGCAGCAGGAAAGTATGAGATAGTTTCAGAGCAGGCCGGACTTGAGCCAAATGAAGCTCAGACAGCAGTCGAAACTGCTCTTCAGGCACATCCTGATGCAAAAGTTGTTACCGGTATCGGTGCAGGTCCTATGATCGGTGCAAATGAAGCTCTTGTAACATATTGCCAGACAGCGTATAGCGGAGAAGTTCCGGATGAAATGGGGGTTTTCACAACAGACGTGACTAAGCAGCAGCTTAATCAGCTTCTTGATGATTCTCAGGCTTCAAAGGGAATCATTGGATTCGAGGGATCAGATTTTGATACAGCAACAGCATGCGCAAGCATGTATGCCCTCATCCTTTCAGATGAAGTAGGATCACACAATGTATTCCGCGGATTCACAAAGATGGATTCAAACAATGCAGAAGCAATACTTAGCGAAATGAAGTAAAAAACTTTTTTAAGGGTATTTTCTTTCTTAAGCGGAGATTTGCGAATAAGCAAATCTCCGCATTCTACTAGAAGGTATAAAGTATTTGGAGTGAAGAGGTGACAAATGAGTGAAGAGTATGTATTGGAACTGGAACATATTCGTAAAGAATATCCCGGGGTTGTTGCTTTGAAAGATGTAACTCTTCAGCTTAGAAGAGGAGAAGTACTGGGACTTATAGGTGAAAACGGAGCGGGTAAATCAACTTTGATAAAGTGCTGCTCCGGAGCTGTAATACCAACTTCAGGGAAAATAAAAATAAATGGAAAAGAATATGACAGAATGACACCGCAGCTTGCGGCAGAAAATGGAATAGCAATTATTTATCAGGAATTCAACAATGTGGGAGAGCTTTCAGCTGCAGAAAATCTATTTTTGGGCCGTCCTATACGAAAGGGACCGATAATAGACAGAAAAGCGATGGAAGAAGAAGCAGCTAAAGCTTTTGCACAGCTTAAAATAAAAATAGATCCCAAAGAACTTGTGAAGAATCTGACTGTAGGCTATCAGCAGATGATTGAGATAGCAAAGGCTGTTGAACAAAACGCAAAGGTGCTTATCATGGATGAACCGTCTGCACCGTTAACAAGTAACGAAGTAGAGAATATGTTTGCAGTAGTGGAACTTCTTAGAGAAAAGGGAGTATCTATAATCTATATTTCTCACAGACTCGAAGAAATTTTTAGATTGTCTGACAGGATAGAGGTTATCCGTGACGGTGAATATGTAGATACACTTATAACACCAAACGCAACTGTAGATGAGCTTATAAAGCTAATGGTTGGACGTGAAATGAATCAAAAGTTCCCACCAAGAGAAAAGAAGATAGATAAGAGCAAGGTTGTTCTAGAGCTAAAGGACGTATACGGAAACGGAGATAAGAATATTAATCTAAAGTTGTATAAAGGTGAAGTATTAGGTCTGGGAGGTCTTGTAGGCGCGGGGCGGACTGAGCTTGCGGAACTGATATTTGGAGTTAAGCCAAAGGAATCGGGACAAATAATATTAAATGGGAAAGAAATAAATCCCAAAAGTCCCAGAGAAGCCATAGACTTGGGAATTGCTCTGGTACCTGAAGATAGAAAGCGACATGGCGCACTTCTTGGTTCTTCAATCAAGCATAACATAAATATGCCTATTTATAATCGAATCAGTAAGGGGTCTGTTATCAGTAGCAAAAAAGAATCCTCTATTGCAGAAAAATTTAAAAAGGATATCCATATAAAGGCTCCGAATCTGGATCAATTTGTAAAGAATTTATCCGGAGGAAATCAGCAAAAGGTTATACTTGCCAAATGGCTTGCTGCAGAATCCGAACTTATTATTTTTGATGAACCTACACGTGGAATAGATGTAGGCGCGAAGTTTGAGATATATAAGCTTATAAATGAGTTGGTTGAGCAGGGACACAGCATTTTAATGATTTCATCGGAAATGGAAGAACTTATGGGAATGTCAGACAGGATTCTGGTTCTGGCTGAACATGAGATAACAGGAGAATTACAAAAAGAAGAATTTAACGAAGAAGCTATTATGGCGTATGCATCAGCTATAGTAGATAATGCGTGAGAATAGTGAGGTAGCAAATGAATATCAGGAAATTTGTAAAGAATAATGCTATATGGCTTGTTTTTGTAGCAATGGTGATCATATTTACTATTGCATCTAAAGGAGTGTTTTTAAGACCTACCAACCTTGTTGCTGTAGGAAGACAGGTTGCGGTATATGGAATTGCAGCTGTAGGTATGACCTTTGTTATTCTGATTGCAGGTATAGATTTGTCAACCGGATCAATCATCACATTGGTCAACATCATTTGCGCATATTTTATGGTGAACGCAGGCATGAATATGTGGGTAGCAGTCAGCCTGTCTGTAGCAATAGCAACTCTTGTTGGACTGCTCAATGGTTTCATGGTATCAAAAATAGGAATCCCGGCACTTATTGCAACCTTTGCATCACAAACAATCTTTGAAGGTGCAGCATATCTCATTTCAGGTGGAATTCCGATTTCGGGATTCACAAAGGACTTTGACCTTTTTGGAAAAAGTGCAATAGGAATAGTACCTGTTTCAGTAATCATAATGATCATATGCCTTGCAGTAGGTAGCTTTATATTGAATAAATCCTACTTTGGAAGATACTTTTATGCCATAGGTGGCAATGAAGATGCTGCCGAGCTTTCAGGAATTCGTGTTAACAGAGTAAAATATCTGATTTATTCTCTTTCAGGTTTTTTTGCAGGAATAGCAGGAATAGTTATGCTTTCAAGAACCGGCTCTGCTCAGGGAACAGCAGGAAAAGGGTATGAGTTCGATGTTATTACATGCGTAGTTCTGGGTGGCGTGTCGGTAAATGGTGGAGTAGGAAGAATTTCAGGTGTAATTGCCGGGGTACTTATCATAGGTTCACTGACAAATGGAATGATTTTGATGGATGTATCAACATATATGCAGATGGTAGTAAAAGGAATCGTTTTAGCGATTGCTGTAGGTGTTGATTGCATCAGTAAAAAGAGGCAGGCTGCATAATGGAGGTTAGAAAGATCACCTCTTCATTATTCATTCCTTATACATTCTCCGGCATCTGTTTAAACGGTGCCGGAGAAACCTTTCATAATAGCCTGATCATCTAGGAGGATTAAATGAATACAAAGAAATTGATTGAAGAAGGGAAAACTGCCCTTGGAATTGAGTTTGGATCAACAAGGATAAAGGCAGTACTTGTGGATTACAGCGGAAAAGTACTTGCCGTAGGAATCCATGATTGGGAGAATTCTTTTATAAATAATATATGGACATACAGCATGGATGAAATTCATGCCGGTACAAGGAGCTGCTATACATCCCTAAGAAAGGATGTTGAAGAAAAATATGGAGTAACTCCTAAAACCTATGGAGCAATAGGGGTAAGCGCGATGATGCATGGATATATAGCGCTTGATGAAAATGGTGAGCAACTGGCGCCGTTTCAGACTTGGAGAAATACAAATACACAGCAGGCAGCAGATGAACTGACTGAACTTTTTGATTTTAATATTCCGCTCAGATGGAGTAGTGCACACTTATATCAAAGAATACTTGATGGTGAAGAGCACGTTAAAAATATAGATACTGTATCAACTCTGGCTGCATATATTCATTTGAGATTAACGGGTAAACACGTTATAGGAATAGGTGATGCGGCTGGAATGTTTCCAATTGATTCCGTGACTCTTGATTATGATCAGAGCATGGTGGATAAATTTGATAAACTGATAGAAAAATACAATTTTGGCTGGAAACTCAGAGATGTGTTCCCGAAGGTGATGGTAGCAGGAGAAGAAGCGGGCACACTAACAAAGGAGGGGGCAGAGTTTCTTGATGAAAGTGGAAATCTTGAGCCTGGAGTAAAGCTGTGTCCTCCTGAAGGAGATGCTGGAACCGGGATGGTTGCTACAAACTCGGTTGCTCCGAGAACAGGCAATGTATCAGCAGGAACAAGTACTTTCGCAATGCTTGTTTTGGAAAAATCACTGTCAAAATTGTATCGGGAAATAGATATGGTAACAACACCTTCAGGATTCCCGGTTGCCATGAGTCATGCGAATAACGGTACTTCTGATCTTAATGCCTGGGTCGGAATATTTGGGGAGTTTGCTTCACTATTTGGAATTAAAGCAGATGCCGGTGAGTTGTTTGAAAAGCTATATACCAATTCATTAAACGGAGATGCTGATTGCGGAGGGCTTTTGGCATATGGGTATTATTCAGGGGAGAATATTACCATGATAAATGAGGGAAGATTAGCATTTCTTCGTACTGCCAACAGCAAATTTAATCTTGCAAACCTCATGAGAGTAAATCTATATACATCGCTTGGAGCTGTTAAACTTGGCATGGATATTTTGATGAAAGATGAAGGCTGCAAAATAGAAAGACTGATGGGGCATGGCGGATTCTTTAAAACAAAAGGAGTCGGGCAGAGATACCTGGCTGCATCTGTAAATGCACCGGTTACGGTAATGGATACAGCAAGCGAGGGCGGAGCCTGGGGAATCGCATTACTGGCAGCTTTTCTTGCTGACAGAAAAACGGATGAGAAGCTTGAAGATTACATAGAAGAGCGTGTATTTAAAACCATGTCCGGTGAGACTATTAATCCGGATCCTAAGGATGTGGAAGGCTACGAGATTTTTACAGAGAGATATAAGAAAGGACTTTCTATAGAAAAAGCAGCAATAAATGCTATGGATTGGGATTAAATGGAAAGGAGAAGAATTTGATATGGGAACTATGTTGCAGCAATTGATGAAAGCGCCCGGTGAAATTGTATATCAGGAAGTAGATGTGCCAAAGCCCGGGGCAGATCAGGTGCTCGTAAAAATGAAGAGAATGGGCATCTGTGGAAGCGATATACATGTAAATCATGGAACTCATCCATTTACCTCATATCCTGTTACGCAGGGGCATGAGGTATCAGGAGAAGTTGTAGAAGTTGGAAGCTATGTGAAGAAAATTAAGGTTGGAGATCATGTAACAATCGAGCCACAGATTTTCTGTGGAAGATGCTACCCCTGTCTGCATGGAAAATACAACCTGTGCGAGAATTTAAAGGTTATGGGATTTCAGAGTACAGGTTGTGCAAGTGAATTTTTTGCTGTTGACGAGAGTAAGGTGACGGTACTTCCAAATAACATGTCCTTTGACCAGGGAGCTATGCTGGAGCCCTTGGCGGTTACGGTTCACGCTGCGAAGAGATATACTGATGTAAAAGGTGCTAAAGCTGTTGTATTGGGATGTGGACCAATAGGTATCTTGCTTGTTCAGTCTCTTAAGGCACTTGGAGCAAGTGAAGTTATGGCAACGGATATATCAGATTACAGGCTAAAGATGGCTAGGGAACTTGGCGCTGATTATGTAGTTAATACGAAAGAAAAGGATTTTAAAGAAGAATTTGAGAGGGCATTTGGTCCTAATAAAGCAGATGTTATCTACGAATGCGCAGGGACAGATATTACCATGGATCAGGCAATCCAAAATGCAAGGAAGGGAAGTACAATTATTCTTGTGGCAGTTTTCGGAAAAAGAGCTTCTGTAGATCTTGCAGTTTTAAATGACCATGAGCTTGACCTTAATACATCTATGATGTACAGGCATGAGGACTTTGTGGATGCAATAAAATTTGTAAGTGAAGGAAAAGTCAAACTAGAGCCCTTAATGACAAAGTTCTTTGGTTTTAAGGAGTTTAAGGAAGCGTATGATTATATTGATAACAACCGTGAAACTACAATGAAGGTTTTGATGAAGCTGGATTCAGAAGGATAATTAAAGGGTCGTGCGGAGGAAATAAGTAAGATGGAACTGACAATTAAAGGTCTGCAGGATAGGGAGGCCTTCGAAGCAGCAGGGATAATCACACCTGCTTATGACATAGAAAAGTGCTCAGAAAATGCTGTTAGAAATCCAAGATGGGCTCATTTTGGAATCGGTAATATATTTAGGATTTTTCTGGGAGGAATTGCAGATAAGCTAATTGAAGAGGGAGACATGGAAGAGGGTATTACTTGTCTTGAAACATTTGACTTCGATGTTGTGGACAAGATTTATAAGCCCTTTGACAATCTGGTTTTAGCTGTAACATTACATACTGATGGAAGAAGGACAAAAAGAGTTTTGGGATCTCTATCAGAAGCGGTTAAGCTTGATGGAAATGAGAAAGGAAAAACAAGGCTTAAGGAGATTTTTGTAAGTAAAAGTCTCCAGATGGTGTCCTTTACCATTACTGAAAAAGGATATGAGCTACGCAATGCAGAAAATATAGTATTCCCATTTGTTTTGGCGGATTACGAGGCGGGACCTGATGGGAAATTAAATAGTGCAATGTCAATTGTGGCTTCCGGATTGTGGAATAGGTATAAAGAAGGGAAAACACCCCTTGCGTTGGTGTCTATGGATAATGTTTCACAAAACGGAAAAAAACTTAGAGAATCTGTACTGGAAGTGATAAATGAGTGGAATAAGAGAGGCTTTGTTCAGGATGATTTTGTAGCATGGGTTAGCGATGAATCAAATATCTCTTTTCCGTGGAGTATGATAGATAAGATAACTCCACGGCCTAGTGATGAAGTTGCTGCTGATTTGGAAAAAGAAGGCATAGCCAATATGAAACCGGTTGTCACAGGAAAAAGAACATACATTGCCCCTTTTGTAAATGCGGAAGGTCCACAGTACCTTGTGATTGAAGATTCTTTTCCTAATGGTCGACCAAGTCTTGAAAAGGCTGGAGTGTATATGACTGATAGAGAAACAGTTAACGCTTCTGAGAGGATGAAGGTAACGGTATGCCTGAACCCGATACATTCTGCATTGGGACCGTATGGGGTGCTTCTTGGAATAGAGAGGTTTTCAGATGTTATGAAGGACCCTGATCTTTTGGAGCTGGCTAATATAGTCGGGCCAAAAGAAGGTATGCCTGTAGTGATCGATCCCAAGATCATATCTCCTGAGGCTTTTATGAAAGAACTGATGGAGGACAGATTTGTGAATCCTTATCTTCCTGATACCAATCAAAGGCTATGTACAGACATTTCACAGATGCTCGCAGTACGCTTTGGTGTTACAACAAAAGCATATATGGAAAAAGAGGGCACGGCAGCAGGTCTTAAGGGAGTACCCCTTGCGGTAGCAGGCTGGCTTAGATATCTTTTGGAGATAGATGATAATGGGCAAAGATATGAGCTTGCTCCTGATCCTGCTAATGAAGAGCTGATAAAGCAGCTAGAGAGTGTTAAATACGGGGATCCTACTTCTGTTTCAGATCAGCTGTTTCCAATATTGTCTAATGAAAATTACTTTGGAGTGGATTTGTATAAGGCAGGGCTTGGAGATAAAGTTGAAGAAATTTTCACAGAAATGATAGATGGCCCCGGATCAGTGCGAAGAACACTACAAAAGTATATCTATAACTGACGAATAAGAATGACAGGTATAAAAAATAGCCCCTAAAAACCGTAAATCTCAGGCTTTTGGGGGCTTAAGCTTTCTTTAGGATTAAAGGAGTTTTTCTTCCTTCACAATCTTTACAATACGGCTGGTTCCAAGTCTGTTAGCACCAAGTTCCATAAATTTCTCAGCATCTGCAATGCTTCCGATACCGCCTGCAGCTTTCATTTTTACATCAGGACCGATGTGCTTTGCGAAAAGCTCAATGTCGGCAAATGTAGCGCCTGCAGTTGAAAAACCGGTTGAGGTTTTGATGTAATCAGCTTTAGCTTCTGTAACAAGCTCGCACATTTTGATCTTTTCCTCATCTGTAAGAAGGCAGGTTTCGATGATAACCTTTAGGATGTGATCTCCGCAAGCGGCTTTTATTTCTTTAATCTCATTAAGAACATAATCATAGTTCTTTGCCTTGAGTTCGCCGATATTGATTACCATATCGATTTCGTTAGCGCCTTTTTCGAGAGCGTCCTTTGTCTCGAAAACCTTTGACTCAGTTGTCATGTTTCCATTAGGAAAACCTATTACTGTACAAATATTGAGCTTTCCGTTTGTGTAATCGTGAACTCTTTTGATGTAGCAGGGAGGAATGCAGATGGAAGCTGTCTCGTATTTCATGCCGTCATCAGCAATTTCCTTAATCTGGTCCCATGTAGCTTCCTGCTTTAAAAGTGTGTGATCACAATGATTCAGAATTGTTTTGATATCCATATTTTTTATCTCCTTTTTGGTAAATATATCCCGGCTAGATAAAACTTGTAGCCGGGATAATAGTGTCTTATAAAATTATCTTTGTCCTTTGTCGTAAGGAATACCTTCTGCTTTAGGTGCTCTTGAATTCTTGGATGTAAATGCAAGAACAAGAAGTGAAATGACATAAGGCATGATGTTGTATACGGTTCCTGAAATAGGAAGGGCCTGAAGGAAGCCGATGCCCATGTATACGTTTGACAAGGATCTGAATACAGCAAACAGTACCGCGGACCAGGCGATACGTTCAGGCTTCCACTGACCGAAAATCATAACGGCGAGTGAAAGGAAACCTGCTCCTGCAACACCATAGTCAAAATGCCAGGTTGAGTTTGCGGCAGCGATATAAATTATACCACCGATACCAGCAAGAAAACCGGAAATAATTACACCTGAGTATCTCATGGCATAAACACTGATTCCGACAGATTCTGCAGCCTGAGGATGCTCACCGCAGGCACGGAGTCTTAAAGCAAACTTGGTTTTGTAGAATACTATTATAGCAACTACAAGAAGAACTGCAGCAACTACGATGAACCATGAGAGCTGTACAGGTCCGATATTGAACATAAATGCATCATGGCCTCTTACGTAGTCAAGCTTGGCAGAAAAGTCTGTACCGTTAGATCTGGCGGTGTTAAAAGCTTTGACGATAACGGTGGCAGATGCGGTAGCAAGCATGTTAAGCGCTGTTCCGATAAGTGTCTGATCAGCATTGAAATTAATGCATGCAACAGCGATAAGCAGTGAAGAAACGATTCCTGCAAGAGCAGCTGCAATAATTGTAAGTGAAACGATGGTGAATTTGGATGCATCCTGAGGAAGCAAAACCATTACCATTGCTCCTGCCATAGCACCGAATACCATTATTCCTTCGAGACCAAGGTTAATGATTCCGCTTCGCTCTGAGAACATTCCGCCGAGAGCGACAAGGATTAAAACAGCGGAGAAAATAAGTGTGTACTGAATAAGTAGTGCCATATTCTTACACCTCCTTTTTATCAGCCGCTTTGTCTTCGGCAGGTTTATTTGTATCAGCGTTTGCATTTGGCTTTGGTGCATTACCAAGCTTGCTGACGGGCTTAGTCATAACTGTCTTAAAGAACAGAACAAATCCGCACAGATAGATGATGATCGCAATCATCAGATCAGCAACCTGAGGGTTGTAATAATTGGTGTTTAGGTACTGACCACCCTGAGTGATATAAGTTACAAAGAGTCCGGCAAAAATCGTTCCTATGGGATGGAGGCCTCCAAGGAATGCAACAGCGATTCCGGAAAATCCCATTCCGGGAACAGATGAAGCAATTTTATAATGCTCGATTCCTGTAAGATAGTAGAGACCTGCAGCCATTCCTGAGATAGCACCTGAAATAACAAGGCTAAGGATGATATTTCTCTTGGCGTTCATACCTGCATATTTAGCAGCATCCTTGCTATGGCCTGTTGCCTTGAGCTCGTAGCCAAAGGTTGTTTTTCCGAGAATAAACAGAATGATTATAGCAATGACGATAGTTAGCGGAACAGCAATGGTGATATATTTGTTTTTTCCGAAAAACTCACTCATGAAAGAAGGCAGAAGACTTGCATCCTTTACAGCGTAAGTTTCAGACTTTGTGGTGTTCATTACTGTCTTGTCGCCTAAAATAATGTTACAAATATACAGTGCAATCCAGTTAAGCATGATACCTGCGATAACTTCATTAACATTGCAATATGCTTTGAAGAATCCGCAAATAAATCCCCAAAGAGCACCTGCAGCTATTGCAGCGAGAACACATAAGAACCAGTTCCAATGAAGAGCAAGAGCTGTATAGAGGCTTGCAATAATGCCAACTGTGTACTGACCGGCGCAGCCGATGTTAAACAGACCTGTTTTAAATGCAAACAGAATAGCCTCAGCGCAGAGGATTACGGGTACTGATTTTACAAGTACTGAACCCATTGCACTCATCAGTTTCTTTTGGTTACCTGCAAATTTAAAGAAATTACGAAGGATAGCAAACATTCCCTCTGCAGCATGAGCAGGATTCATGAGTAGAAGAATTACATATCCAAGGATTATACCCAGAATCGCACACAAAACGGATGCCAACAGTGTTTGAAATGCGGGTTTTCTGAAAAAGCTTGTTTTTTCGTCCACGATTATGCCTCCTTTCCTGTGTCGCGCTTAGCACCGGACATGTAAAGTCCGAGTTCTTGAAGTGTAGTTGTTTTAGGATCAACCTCACCTACAATCTCACCTTCATACATAACAAGGATTCTGTCGGAGAGATTCATGACTTCATCAAGCTCGAGAGATACAAGCAGGATTGCGTTTCCGGCATCTCGCTCCTTTACTATCTCTTCGTGAATTGTTTCTATGGCGCCTACATCCAATCCTCTGGTGGGCTGAACAGCTATGAGAAGCTTATGATCACGATCCATTTCACGAGCGATGATAGCCTTCTGCTGGTTACCGCCTGACATAGCTCTGACTATAGTAGTGGCACCCTGACCAGAACGGACGTCAAATGCCTGAGCAAGTCTGTCTGAATACTTTCTCATTTCGCCCTTTTTCAGAAGACCGTTTTTGGAGAATTCAGGCTCGAAATAACGCTGAAGTATCATGTTCTCTTCGAGTGTATAATCGAGTACCAGGCCATGTTTGTGTCTGTCTTCCGGAATATGGCTCATGCCATGAGTGTTTTTATATCTGATGGATTTATTTGTAATGTCTTCTCCGCAAAGGGTAATCTTACCACTTGCAATATCATCAAGCCCTGTAAGTGCGCCAACAAATTCTGTCTGGCCATTTCCGTCAATTCCGGCGATACATACAATTTCACCTGCTCTTACATTGAAAGAGACATTGTGAACAGAGTCATTTTCGTGGAGCTTACTCTTAACGCATACATTCTCAACCTTGAGAACTTCTTCAGCCGGCTTTGCTTCATCTTTATCTACCGCAAACTTGACATTTCTTCCTACCATCATTGAAGAGAGCTCTTCCTTTGTGGTATTTTTAACATCTACGGTTCCGATATATTTACCCTTTCTTAAGATGGAGCAGCGGTCTGCTACTTCCATGATCTCATTAAGTTTATGGGTAATGAAAAGGATAGATTTACCCTCAGCTGCAAGACTCTTCATAATCTTCATGAGCTCGTCTATCTCCTGTGGAGTAAGAACAGCAGTGGGCTCATCAAAGATAAGAATCTCATTATCTCTATAGAGCATCTTTAGAATCTCAACTCTTTGTTGCATTCCTACTGTGATGTCTTCAATGAGAGCATCAGGGTCAACCTTAAGATTGTATTTGTTAGAGAGGGCAAGAACCTTCTTTTTAGCCTCAGCTTTGGTCAAAAAGCCAAATTTGCTTGGTTCCGAACCAAGTATTATATTGTCCAGTACTGAGAAAATATCTACCAGCATGAAGTGCTGGTGAACCATTCCGATACCAAGAGCTGTGGCATCGTTTGGATTGGCAATTTTAACTTCTTTGCCATCTTTTTTGATCACACCTTTTTCAGGTGTATAGTGCCCAAAAAGTACGCTCATAAGAGTAGACTTTCCGGCGCCGTTTTCCCCCAAAAGTGCATGAATTTCGCCGCGCTTAAGCTGCAGTGTAATATCGTCATTAGCTATAATGCCCGGGAATTCTTTTGTGATATGCAACATTTCAATTACATAATCTTCCATAAGTAGCACACCTTTCTATAGTTTATTGCACAAAAAACAGGAATTCCGTACAAAGAACCCCGTTTATTTAAATTCTAGTTTATCATTTTTTGGCACGTAAAAAAAGCGCCTTCCTATAAAAAGGAAAGCGCCTTTGATAGTCGTTTCTTATTAGTGGATGTTATCGAATTCGTTAACAGTGATATCTGTTGAAGGCATAGCCTCGATATCGCTTGAAACAGTTACATCACCAGCATACATAGAACTAACAAGTGCCTTGTAATCATCAACTGAGAAGTTCTTCATTGACCATGTATCTGTAGGAAGCTGTACATAGTTGAGTGCCGGATCATCACCTGAAACAAGACCAAGGTTCTCAATCTTGCCTGCGTATGAATCCCACTTGCCAGCGAAGAGATCTGTAAGAACAGAGTTAACTGTTGCGCCAAGACCCTTCATAGCTGATGTTACACAGATGCCATCGCCATAAAGACCATCGATTGTGCCGGACTGGTCAACGTCAACACCTACAACCTTACCGCCTGCCTTCTTAGCAGCCTCACCAGCTGATGTGAATATACCGCCACCGCAAGCGAATACGATTTCTGTACCACCCTGATACCATGTATCCATAACAGCTGTAACAGACTCGTCACCGAAGAACTGTCCGCCATATACATAGTTAACCTCAACGTCAGAAGCGTTGCCAAGATCCTTTGCAGCATCGTTAGCACCCTGAACGAAACCGTAACCATAACGGATAACAGCGGGAACTGCCATACCACCAAGGAAGCCAAGCTTCTTGTAGCCTTCCTTAACTACAGCGTAACCAGCCATGTAACCTGCAAGCTCTTCCTGATATGTGAATGAGCAAACGTTTGAAGGAAGCTCATCCATGCCTGCGCCTTCGAAATCACCCTGGCTGCAGTCAAGAGCGATGATTGTTACATCAGGGTTCTCTTCAGCAACTGTAGCAATCATCTCAGCGAAAAGATAACCGGGAACGATAATTACGTTGTAGCCATCAGATACAGCGTTGTCAAAAGCAGCTGTACGAGCCTCGTTTGAATCCTCTGTGGGCTTGTAGTACTGATAGTCAACACCCTGAGCCTCAGCGAAAGCCTTAGATGCCTCATATGTTGTCTGGTTGAATGACATATCTGTGATGTCACCTGAGTCTGTGATCATAGCAATCTTGTAGTCGCCTGAAGCCTCTGTAGCTGTCTCGTCAGCAGCTTCTTCAGTAGCCTCTTCTGTTTCCTCAGTAGCTTCTTCTGTAGCAGCTTCCTCTGTAGAAGCCTCTTCAGTAGCCTCTTCAACTGTTTCTTCTGTAGATGTCTCCTCTGTAGCAGTCTCAGCTGTGTTAGTTGTATCGGCTGAAGAACCGCCACAAGCAACAAGGCTGAAAGTAAGTGATGCTGTAAGCATCATAGCCAGTAACTTCTTCATAATGTTTTTCTCCCTTTCTTTAAATAAAATAAACATTAGAATCGTGTATAGTATTAACTATACACTAAGAGAGATTATAATCATTTATGCACTTTTTCACAAGATATAAAGCATTTTTTGTTGCATTTGACATGTTTTCTGCGATTGTTTCTTTTTTTTTAACTAGAGTAATGTTCGATATTACGTTATAATAGACGTATATTTGTATTTTCCATTGAGGAGGAAATCATGAAGAAAAAACAATTATCATTCGATAAGGAACTTTTTAAGAGAAGTGTTTTGTATAATGTAAAAACACTCTATCGAAAAACTATTGAAGAAGCTACTCCACAGGAAATCTTTCAGGCATCAGCATATGCTATAAAGGATGCTATTGTCGATCATTGGATGACTACGCAGAAGGCTGCAAATGAACAGGATCCGAAGATTGTCTATTACATGTCAATGGAATTTCTGATGGGCCGCGCACTTGGCAATAACTTAATAAATTTGCAGGCATATAAGCCCGTCAAGGAAGCCCTGGATGAGCTGGGGGTTGACATCAATATAATAGAGGATCAGGAACCTGACCCCGCTCTCGGGAACGGAGGTCTTGGCAGACTTGCAGCATGCTTCCTGGATTCTCTGGCATCACTTGGATATATGGCATACGGCTGTGGCATCCGCTATAAATATGGAATGTTCAAGCAAAAGATCAAGGATGGATATCAGGTAGAGGTACCGGATAACTGGCTGGAATTTGGCAATCCTTTTGAACTCAGACGTCCTGAACTCGCAAAGGAAGTAAAGTTTGGCGGCTATGTAAATGTTTTTGTTGATGACAGGGGAAGAAATGTATTTCGCCAGGAGGGATACCATACTGTAAGGGCTGTTCCATACGATCTTCCGGTTGTAGGTTATGGGAACGGAGTGGTAGATACCCTTAGAATATGGGATGCTGAGCCTGTTAACTGCTTTGAGCTGGATTCATTTGATAAGGGTGATTACCAGAAAGCTGTGGAACAGGAGAATCTTGCAAGCCAGCTTTGCGAAGTGCTTTATCCCAATGACAATCATATTGCGGGTAAAGAGCTGAGACTTAAGCAGCAGTATTTCTTTATCTCAGCATCTGTTCAGACAGCTCTTAAGAGATATCTGCGTCGCCATGATGATGTTACCAAATTTTATGAAAAAGCGGTTTTCCAGCTTAATGATACACACCCGACAGTTGCTGTTGCAGAGCTTATGCGTCTTTTGATGGATGAGTATTATCTGCCATGGGATACGGCATGGGATGTCACAATGAAGACCTGCTGTTACACAAACCACACAATTATGGCAGAAGCATTGGAAAAATGGCCTATTGACCTCTTCCAGAGATTGCTTCCCAGAATTTATCAGATAGTTGATGAGATAAACAGAAGATTTGTAGACCAGATAATGCGTCAGTATTCAAATCTTCCAAGTATCGATGTTCAGGATAAGATTCGCAGCATGGCCATTTTGTATGACAATCAGGTAAAAATGGCACATCTTGCAATCGTTGGAGGACATTCTGTTAACGGCGTTGCAAGACTCCATACTGAAATTCTTAAAAAGAGAGAGCTTAAGGATTTCTATGAAATGTATCCTGAAAAGTTCAATAACAAGACAAACGGAATTACACAGAGACGTTTCCTGATGCATGCTAATCCGCTTCTTGCTGATTGGGTTACTGAGAAGGTAGGTGAAAATTGGATTACAGATCTTTCACTTATAAGCGGGCTAAAAGAGATTGCCGGTGACAGGAAGGCGCAGAAGGAATTCATGGAGATCAAGTATGAAAACAAAAAGCGTCTTGCTGCCTATATAAAGGAGCACAACGGAATAGATGTGGATCCCAAGTCTATTTTTGATGTACAGGTAAAGAGATTACATGAATATAAGCGCCAGCTTCTTAATATCCTTCATGTTATGTATATATATGATATGTTAAAGAGTCATCCTGATATGGAATATACTCCCAAGACATATATATTTGGAGCGAAGGCTGCTGCAGGTTATCAGACAGCTAAGCTGACTATAAAGCTTATAAATTCCGTTGCTGAAGTCATCAACAATGATGATTCCATAAAGGGTAAGCTTAAGGTTGTTTTCATAGAGGATTACAGAGTTTCCAATGCTGAACTTATCTTTGCAGCAGCAGATATCTCAGAGCAGATATCAACAGCAAGTAAGGAAGCTTCCGGTACAGGTAATATGAAGATGATGCTTAATGGAGCAATCACCCTTGGAACGCTTGATGGTGCCAATGTTGAAATGCTGGACGAAGTAGGAAAAGAGAACATGTTCATCTTTGGCCTTACCTCTGAAGAAGTAATCAATTATGAAAAGCATGGTGGTTACAATCCGGGTGAAATATATGACAAGGATCCCAATGTTAAGAGAACCCTCGATCATCTTATAGATGGCACATATTCAAATGACAGAGAACTTTTCAGGCCTCTGTTCAACTCATTGCTTAATACAGTTAACTCAAATAAAGCGGATCAATACTTTATACTTAAAGATTTCGAATCCTATATAGAGGCTCAAAGTGCTATATCCGAAGCGTATAGGGATACCAAAAAATGGGCAAAAATGGCAATTCTGAATACGGCTTCCTGCGGAAAGTTTTCATCAGACAGAACTATTCAGGAATATGTTGATGAAATCTGGCATATAGATAAACTTGATCTGTCAAATGTGTAAAATATTATAGAGGATAAAAAGGCTGTGTAACGGGGAACCGGGACATGGCCTTTTCTATGGGGAATGACAGGGGATATTTTTGCAAAATTAATCTCAAAGATTTAATAGATGTTTTTTTATGCATTAATTATAATAAGTACACAAATAATAATTATTACAGTATAATACCTTGGAGTAGGTAAATAATTAGCAGGAAAGGTAGGAGTTTAATGGTTAAGACGTACGATAGCGGTGCTTATCTTGTTGGTGGAAATGAACTGATTCCCGATGGAGCCGGCGCAGCAGAGGCAGTAAAGGCAAAAACAAATAAGCAGATTGATAAGACAGAAGCAAAGAAGAATACTATAGCATATAGTATTTTGAAGAATCATAATACTTCAGATAACATGGAGAAGCTTGAGATTAAATTTGACAAGCTTACCAGCCATGATATCACTTATGTGGGCATTATTCAGACCGCAAGGGCGTCAGGACTTGAGAAATTCCCGATTCCTTATGTGCTCACCAATTGCCATAATTCACTTTGTGCAGTTGGTGGAACAATAAATGAAGATGACCATATGTATGGTCTTACAGCAGCTCAGAAATATGGCGGTATTTATGTGCCTCCGCACCAGGCAGTTATTCATCAGTTTGCAAGAGAGATGCTTGCTACAGGTGGCGGAATGATACTTGGTTCAGATTCTCATACCAGATATGGTGCACTGGGTACCATGGCTATGGGTGAGGGCGGACCTGAGCTTGTTAAGCAGCTTCTTAGCCAGACATATGACATAAATATGCCGGAGGTTGTTGCCATTTACCTGACAGGAGAGCCTATGCATGGAGTTGGCCCTCAGGATGTAGCCCTTGCAATTATCGGAAAAGTATTTGGTGATGGCTATGTTAAGAATAAGGTAATGGAGTTTGTTGGACCCGGAGTAAAGAGCCTCAGCGCAGATTTCCGTATAGGCGTTGATGTTATGACAACGGAGACAACATGCCTGTCTTCTATTTGGCAGACTGATGATGAAATAAAGAACTTCTATGACATTCACGGCAGAAGTGCAGACTTCAAAGAATTAAAGCCCGGAGATGTTGCATACTATGATGGTGTTGTCGAGGTTGACTTATCCACAGTAAAGCCTATGATAGCGATGCCGTTCCATCCCAGCAATACTTATGAGATTGAGGAAGTAAATGCTAACCTGGAGGACATCATTGCTGATGTTGAGAAGCGTGCTAAGGTCAGCTTTGGTGATAAGATTCAGTATTCATTAAAAGAGAAGATTAAAAACGGCAAGTTTATGGTTGACCAGGGAGTCATTGCCGGATGTGCAGGCGGCGGATTTGAAAATATCTGCGCAGCTGCTGATATTTTAGAGGGTAGATTTACTGGAAATGACAGATTTACATTAAGCGTATATCCTGCATCTACACCGATCTTCATGGAGATTGTGAAAAACGGAGTTGCCGCAAAAATACTTGAGACAGGTGCAATCCTTAAGACTGCATTTTGCGGACCTTGCTTTGGTGCAGGTGATACACCGGCTAATAATGCCTTTAGTATTCGTCATTCAACAAGAAACTTCCCTAATCGTGAAGGCTCCAAGGTTCAGAATGGACAGATCGCTTCAGTTGCACTTATGGATGCCAGATCCATAGCTGCAACAGCTGCAAATCAGGGAGTTCTTACACCTGCAACAGCCTTTGACGGCAAGTTTAATAAGTATACATATCACTTTGATAAAGAGATATATGCAAACAGAGTATTTGATTCTCACGGCAAGGCAGATCCAAATGCAGAGCTTCAGTTTGGTCCTAATATTAAGGATTGGCCCAAGATGTCAGCGCTTACCGATAACTTACTCCTTAAGGTAGTATCTGAGATTCATGATCCTGTTACTACAACTGATGAGCTTATCCCTTCAGGAGAGACTTCATCTTACAGATCCAATCCTATAGGACTTGCAGAGTTTACACTCTCAAGAAAAGATCCTGAGTATGTCGGAAGAGCTAAGAGTGTACATGCTGAGGAAGAGAAGAGACTTCAGGATTCAGTCTTTGATAATATGAGCGAAGAGACCAGGGCAGCAGTAAAGGCAGTTTTGGCTGAATATCCCGGTGTTACTGCTAAAAACACAGGAATCGGATCAACGATATTTGCTGTTAAACCCGGCGATGGATCAGCAAGAGAGCAGGCTGCATCCTGCCAGAAGGTACTTGGCGGATGGGCCAACATTGCAAATGAGTATGCAACAAAGCGTTATCGCTCAAATCTGATAAACTGGGGTATGCTTCCTCTTGTAATAGAGAAGGGAGATCTTCCGTTTAAGAATCTTGATTACATTTTCCTTCCTGATATCAGAGCTGCTGTTGAAAATAAGGCTGCTGCAATCAAGGCATTTGCAGTATCAGGTAGTGAACTGAAAGAGTTTTCCATGACACTTGGAGAGCTTACTGATAATGAGCGAGAGATTATTCTCGATGGTTGTCTTATAAATTACAACCGCGCAGGAAAGAAATAAGCAGGGTATAAGAATAAATATCATGTTTAAAAGTTTTTATAAAAAAAGAATTCCGGTCTTTTGCATGACTGCAGCTCTGGCAATAACCATATGCGGCTGCAAGGGATCGGATAAAACAGAAAGTGTTACACCGGAGCAGGAGGCGCAAGGCAGCGCGCCTGCTCCAAATGTCGTATATGATGTACCTGTAATGGTGCCTGGGGCACTAGTTGATCAGAATGGCTATAGAACCGGAGCAGAAAAAGCTGTGATATTTAAGGGCACGGATTTACCGGATGTTTTCTATGTTTACAATGCCAGGACAGATGAGCTTGAATATACCGGTCAGATGAGAACCACCAATCATACTGAAGATGGGGCTGAGATAAAAGAAGGCTATTTCACAGATATGATCGAGGACGGAACTTACTACATTTACGCAGACACGATAGGAAGTTCCTATAGCTTTAGGATACAGAATGATCTGTATGACGACATTTTCAATGAGGCCTGCAGGACCTACTACAAAAACAGATGCGGAACCTCTGTGTCAGAGGCTTTGGCTGGGGATAATGCCCATGCCGCATGCCATACGGGAGAAGCACATTTACAGGAGGATCCTGCGAGATCAATTGACGCATCGGGCGGCTGGCATTTGAATGCACAGGCAGACAGGGATGTTGTCACAGGATGCAAAATAGCTCAGAACCTACTTCTTGCATATGAGATGAATTCCAAGGTTATAACCGATGATTCGGGAATTCCCGAAAGCGGAAACGGAATACCTGATCTTCTTGATGAGGTCAGATATGAAGTGGAATGGCTTATGAAAATGCAGGATGAACGTACAGGCGGAGTGTATGGGTCAGCACTTACCGTAAGAGATGAGAATGTGGACCTTATGCAGGCTGATGTGGAAGTTACGCCTATCACCATGGAGGCGACTATTAGATTTGCAACTCTTTTATCGGATTTTGGTTACCTTTATCAAAGTTTTGATTCGGATTTTGCAACCATATGTCTTAAATGTGCAGACAGAGCTTACAGTATTTATGCAAGTACTGAAAATGTAAAGGAAAAACCTGAAGGATTCTATGCAGCTGCGCAGCTTTACAGGGCAACCGGGGCATCTAACTATGAGCAGGTTTTGACATCGTTTTTTGAGTCCGGAAGTTTTGATAAGATGTTCAAAGAAAATGAGGATGTTTTCCTTGGCGGTATTACCTATATATCCACAAACCAAAAGGTAAATGTGGATGTGTGCTCCAAAATCATGAAGCTACTTATGAATAAGACTACCGGCATAGTGAATTCTGCGAGGAATTCGGCTTTTATGGTTACCAGCGAGGATCATGCAAAGCTCCTTGATGATATGAGAACCATAACAATAACTGATCACATAATTTATAATTATGAATATACGACAATCATAGAGAATCATGCTCACTACCTGATGGGAAGAAATCCTGAAGCGGTAAACTATGTGACGGATTCTACAGAGCATACGTATCTTGATACTGATGAAGGAACAGGAATAATGAATCAGCCGCTCCTTAATGCCAAGCTTATCTTTATGCTTAGCGTCATTAAGGAATGAAGCGTATGAGACGGGTTAAATTTAATGAATACAGAAATTGATGGATTAAAAATATATTATCGCGATGAAGGCGATGGACCACTTTTGGTACTTCTTCATGGATGGGGGTCTAATGTTGACCTGTTTGATGGAATTTTCAAGTTCGCATCCAAAAAGTATCATGTTGTCGGAATGGATATGCCGGGGTTTGGGAAAAGCGATGAACCTGCGAATCCGTGGGAAGTAAGCGATTTTGTGGATTTTGTGATACATTTCATAAATAAGCTTTATCCAAATGATAAGGATGTAATTCTCCTTGGACACTCCATGGGAGGACGTGTCATCATTAAGATGATA
This sequence comes from Butyrivibrio sp. NATIVEDY162, assembly GCF_045999815.1. GTDB lineage: Bacteria > Bacillota > Clostridia > Lachnospirales > Lachnospiraceae > Butyrivibrio. The sequence goes on along the minus strand of NZ_CP172573.1, from coordinate 2,257,380 downwards.
GGTACAAAAACCACAGAGGAGCGTGGTTTTAATGTATCGAAGGTTGTGCTCACTGACAGTGCAGGTATTAAGCCTGTTCCGTCGGGAAAACAGTCCGGGAGAACCAAGAGGTATAAGTTCTATAAGAGTGTCCTTGAAAAGACCGGTATAGCCAGGGTCTTCCCCGGAACACTGGAGAGTCTTCGTAAGAAGTTCGGATCTGCTGACTATGCTGCAGCTTCACCGATAATGAGAGCCAGTCTTGTAAAGGTTGTCAATGAAGATCTTGTACCTTATATGCCAAAGGTAACAATGCCGGCTTTGCTCATCTGGGGAGATCAGGATACTGCGACACCTCTTTCAGACGGACAACAGATGGAAAAGCTTATGCCGGAGGCAGGACTTGCTGTGATCCCCGGTGTCGGTCATTATTCATTTTTAGAGAATCAGTATATGTACAATAAGATTCTGGGCAGCTTCCTGAAAATAGAAATGTGAGGATTTATATATGCTAACATCGTTATTTATATTATATGTTATTGCTTACATAGCAGCTGTGATCATGGGACTAAGGCATTATACACATATGCTGCAGCTCTCATCCTATCAGTTTCAGGGATATTTCAGATATCTGAGGTCGAAGCCGCAAAGATATGGTCTTCATATAGGTTATTTGTGTGTGACTGCGATTCTGGGTGTACTTGGAACAAACAGCTTTAATAAAATATTTGGAATATTATCATTAGCTTTTCTTATATTTCTTATTGTTCAGTATCTGCCTAAAAAAGCTAAAAAGAAATTTGTTATAACCAAGAGAGTACAGAGACTTTTTATTACATATGCAGTTGTTTTTCTTATCCTCATGGGAATTTCATGCTGGTGCTACCTTACAGGTGGAGAAACTCTGTATGGAATCTTTATTGCTACAAAAAATAATGTTTCAAATTTTACAATTGAAACTGATGGCAAAAAGCTGACAGCAATTCTCATTGTTGCGTTGTTTATCGGACTTCTTCCACTCGTTACGGCGCTATGCAATCTCATAAACAAGCCGATTGAGAAGAAGGTAAATGACTGGTTCATACATGATGCGCAGAGAATGTTAAAAGAGCATCCCGGTCTTAGAATAATTGGTATTACAGGCAGCTATGGTAAAACCAGTGTTAAGTACTACTTGTGGACACTTCTCTCAGAAGGTTTCAGAGTTCTGATGACACCCGAGAGCTACAACACACCGATGGGTGTTGTGCGTACTATACGTGAACAGCTCACACCTATGCATGAGATTTTTATCTGCGAGATGGGTGCAAGGCACGTACATGACATTAAAGAAATAACGGATATTGTACATCCTGATGATGGAATGCTTACATCCATAGGACCTCAGCACCTTGAGACCTTTCATTCCATGGAGAATATCATAAATACCAAGCTTGAGCTCTTTGATGCTGTACAGGAAAAGAGCAGTAAAGGCCTTAAGTTTGCAAACGGAGACAACGAGATTATTGTTGATAATCTGAGACATGACAATGTTGTTCTTTATGGCTGCAGTGAGAAATGTGACTATCGGGCAACAGAGGTTAAGTTTACATCTGATGGTGCTTCCTTCAAGGTGACTGCACCAAACGGAGATACTGCTGATTTTACCATGAAGCTTCTTGGTGAGCATAATGTAACAAACGTTGTAGGCGCAATAGCAATGGCTCATAGCATGGGTATCCCCATGAGTAAACTCAAAATGGCGGTTAGGAGAATAACACCTGCCCCTCACAGACAGGAGCTTAAAAAGCATGGAAATGTATCAATTATTGATGACGCTTACAATTCCAATCCCATGGGAGCTAAGAGAGCTCTCGATACATTATCTAAATTTGAGGATAGTGTAAGAATTCTTGTGACACCCGGAATGGTGGAGCTTGGAGAAAAAGAGGCTGAGTATAATAAGGAATTTGGAAAACAGGCTGCAGAGGCAGCAGACTATATTATCCTTGTGGGTTCTGTACACACAAGACCCATAAAGGAAGGTGCTCTTGAGTCTGGATTCTCTGAGGATAAGCTCTTTGTTAAGGAAAATCTTAAAGATGCAGTAGATCTGATGTATGAGATAGATGCCGGAAAACCTAAGGTTATACTTTTGGAGAATGATTTACCTGACAACTATCTGTAAGGTTTTGAGAGAATATGACTAAAAAGGAATGTATATGAAACTGGAGAAGATAACCGGTTTAAAACAGATTATTTTTGGCGACGGAGAAAAGGCAGTAGTAAAGGATGCTGTCTTTTCTGTTGTTATGTCGCTTTTTACGGTTGTTAATCAAAATGCTGTAGAGGATCATCTTTTTATCGATAAATATATTGGCTTTAGAGATTCAATCCGTTTCGTGCTCTATGCAGTTTTGTTTTATCTTGCCACAAGATTAGTAGCTTTTGCATTGGCAGGCTTTGAGGAAGCAACTGATAATAAAAGAAAACTGCCAAGGATTAAGCTGTCTCTTTTGATGTTTGCTTCATGGCTTCCGTACCTATTGATTTTCCTTCCCGGAGTGGCTAACTATGATACGGCCAATCAGGTAAATGACTTTTTTAATGGGGTAAGCCCGGTACCGTTTGGATTTATTGAAGGACAAAAGACGGTAAATGTATTTTTGAATGCTCATCATCCGATAGTTCCAACATTTATCTTCTCGTTTTTTATCTGGCTGGGGACACTTGTGGGTAGTGCTACTTTGGGATTTTTGCTTTACATAATGATCCAAATGCTGGCAGGCGCATTCCTGATATCCGGCATTTTATGTGATGTATATGAAAATGCCACAAGTAAGAGAGGAAAAAAGCTTGCAAAGGCAGCAAGGCTGTTTTATATGTTTATGCCGTTTATTCCTATGTACATGATATGCATGTTGAAAAATACGATGCACAGCCTGCTTTTTATACTACTTATTTATGTTCTCTACAGATATTTTATAGGAAAAGATGATAAGCCTGCAAAATCATGGTTATTATTTTGTTTAATAGAAATAATGCTTTGCGTGACACTTAATACAGGTATTTTTGTTGTGGTCATAACAGCAGTGGGCGTACTTTTCACAAAAGATAAGAATAAAGTGAAAATTCTTCTGGCAGCCATTGCCTGTTCTTTACTGTGGTATGGTATTTTTCCAAAGGTAATATATCCTACCTTAAATATTTATCCTGGTGGACGGCAGGAATTATATGGCACACTTTTCCAACAAACAGCACGACTAATTCGCGATAAGGAAGAAGCTTTCACAGATAGTGATAAGGAAATAATTGAAGCTGTTCTCGATTATGACAGGATAAAAAAGGATTTTGCTTATAATGTCACCGACCCTGTAAAGGATACATTTAATCCGGAAGCATCTGATGAAGCGGTGAGTGAGTATCTTAAGATGTGGCTTAAAAAGGGGCTTCAGCATCCTATAATTTATTTGCGTGCAACAATGTCTATTTGCGGACATTTCTTCTCTCCGGATGTAGGAATACAGATTTTTAGCGATATTCCCAAGGCATCAGGTATATTTGGAGAAATACATAACATTGCTCCGAGCAGGTTTGGAGAAAAAGCTGCTTCGCTGTATTTTAAGATAACGATAATGCCTGTAGTAAAATGGATATTTCAAACAGTACTGTATGCATTCTGGATTCCTGTCTATTTATTTTACATGCTGGTGTTTAGAGATGGTTTTTGGGGGAAAAATGATAAAAAGCGACCGGAGACTGTCATATTATTACCGATTTTTATAAATGTTTTGTTTCTTATAGTCAGCCCTATGAATTACAGCAGATATGCGCTTTGCCTGATATTTGCATCTCCGATTTGCTTGGCGCTTTTGTGCTCGGATTATAAAAGAAGTTGAATTTTTCACAGATAAGTCTATACTTTTGATGTACGACTTTTTGTGGCAGTAATATGAAAGGAAGTGTTTATTTTGAAGTTAAAACTTGCAGTTCTTTTTGGTGGTAAAAGTACAGAGCATGAAATTTCCATTATCTCTGCGATACAGGCTATCGGATATATGAATAGAGAAAAATACGATATTATTCCTGTATACATGACCAAAGAGAATGATTTTTATATTGGCGAAGATGTGGATAAGATTGAGGAATATACGCATATACCTGAGCTTCTTAAAAAGAGCACAAAAGTAGTGTGGATAAAGGACGGCAATAAGGTCAGCCTTGTGCGTTATCCCATGAAGAAATTTGGGAACAATGTGATCACAAATGTTGATATAGCATTTCCTATTGTTCACGGAACAAACGTTGAGGATGGAGTTCTCACAGGATTTTTGCAGACACTGGGACTCCCTGTTGTAGGATGTGACGTTTTGTCTTCTGCTGTAGGTATGAACAAGTATGTTATGAAAACTGTGCTTAAGGACAATGACATATCTGTTCTTGACTGCAAGTGCTATACATGGACAGACTACGAGGATGCAGGGGCTCTCATGAACAGAATTGAGAGTTCATTTAAATATCCCGTCATCATTAAGCCTATTAATCTTGGTTCAAGTATCGGTATATCCAAAGCCGGAAACAGAGAAGAACTCTCTGAAGCATTGGAACTTGCCTTCGAGTTTTCCAGAAAAATCCTTGTTGAGCCCGCGATTGTTAAACTCAAGGAAATCAACTGCTCAGTTCTTGGTGATTATGAAAATGCAGAGGCATCTGAGTGTGAGGAGCCCATTAACTCTGATGAGATCCTCTCCTTCGAGGATAAATACATCGGAGGTTCCGGTGCCAAGGGTGCTAAAACAGGTGGTGCAAAGTCAGGCGGATCAAAGGGTATGGCAAGTCTTAAGAGAAAGATTCCTGCTGATATTACCGATGAACAGAGATCTGAAATCAGAAAAATGGCTGTGGATGCATTCAAGTGTCTTGGTTGCAGCGGTGTATCAAGAATAGATTTCATGCTTGATGAAGAAACAGGCAAAATATATCTTAATGAGATAAACACAATTCCGGGATCATTATCATTCTATCTTTGGGAGCCCCTTGGAAAGAAGTACTCACAGCTTCTTGATGATATGATCGAGATTGCAATTAAACAGGACCGTGAGAATCATAAGCTGGTATTCTCATTTGAGACAAATGTTCTCGAGGGAGTTAAGCTTGGAGGCGGATCAAAGGGCAGTAAGCTTTAATAGCCCTTTTGGCTGATTTACGGAATAAAAAATAAGGCGTCATACGAGCGCCTTATTTTTTTGATATGTTTCCTGTATAATCTTGTGACAGTACACTTCGATATTCTTTTTATCCTCAGGAGCAAGCTCATCCATGTAAATCGGAGCACCGTACTCGAGAATAACATGGGATTTTTTTATAAAAGGAATGTGATCCTCAAAAATCGCATTTGAATTGTTAATTGTTATAGGAACAATGGGACATCGGGCCTTTTGAGCAATTTTGAAGCTGCCCTTGTGAAAAGGAAGCATCTCATCTGAGTTATTTCTTGTGCCCTCGGGATATATTGTAATGGAAATTCCATTTTTTACCTTATCAATGGCGGAAAGAATAACCTGTAGTCCCTGGCGAATATCAGATCTGTCCAAAAACAGGCAGTCCATATTGCGCATCCACTGAGAAAGAACCGGAACCTTGAGTATTTCTTTTTTTGCTATATAACCGGTGAGTCTTGGCACTCTTGAATAACTTAGAACTATATCAAAATAGCTTCTGTGATTACCAACATAGAGAACAGCTTTATCTTTGGGGACATTTTCTTCACCTATAACGGTGAGTTTGGCACCTGATAAAAATGCCACGCACCTGAAAGCCCAGCTGACTATTCTAAGAGATATTGTTTTCTTGGCTTCAAGGTTAAACTTACCTACTACCCAAAGAACAAGCTGGATGAGGATACTGCAGAGCAGGAAAATCAGCAAAAATAAAAAAACCAAAATAAGACGTATCATGAATGAATCTCCGATAAATTTATAGTATGATGAATTATTATACCACAATAAAAAAACAGGAAAAGGATATACAAAATGCTTCTTATAAAAAACGGTAGGCTTATTGACCCCGCAAGTAAGCTTGATGGATACAGAGACATACTTGTTCATAATGGAAAAATAGCTAAGATAGGCTTATGCGGCACCCTGGATGATATGGCTTCAGAGGCGATGCTTATGTTTGCAGAGGGTGAAAATGCGAAACTGGATGAAATCGATGCAGGAGGAATGATCGTTGCTCCGGGGCTTGTTGATGCGCACGTTCATTTCAGAGATCCGGGATTTACGGACAAGGAAGACATTTATACCGGAGCTGAGGCTGCAAAGAAGGGCGGATTTACCTCAGTAGTTATGATGGGGAATACAAAACCGTCTTTGGATAATAGTGAAACCATAAGATATGTCCTAAAAAAAGGAGCTGAGACAGGCATAAGAGTTTTTTCCTGTGCAAATATCACGAAGGGTATGCAGGGAAAAGAGCTTACGGATATGGAAGAGCTGCTAAATGAAGGCGTGGTTCTTTTTACGGATGATGGCAAACCTCTGACTGACGAGAATATTATGAGGAGTGCCTGTGAAAAATCAGCGAAGCTTGGTAAGGTTTTAAGCCTACATGAAGAAGATCCTTCTTTTATTTCTGAGAATGGGATAAATGCAGGGGACATTGCAAAGGAGCTTGGTATACAGGGATCTCCGAGGGAAGCTGAAATTGCTATGGTAAAAAGAGATATAGACATAGCAAACAAGACAGGGGCGCATATCACCATACAGCATATAAGTACTAAAGAAGCAGTAGATATGATAAGGGAAGCAAGAAAAGGGAACACAAATATTCATGCTGAAGCAACCCCTCACCATTTCACACTTACAGATGATGCGGTTCTTAAGTACGGCACCTTGGCAAAGATGAATCCGCCTCTAAGAAAGGAAAGTGACAGACTTGCCATTATAGAGGGGCTTTCGGACGGAACGATAGAGACAATTGCTACGGATCATGCGCCACATACAAAAGAGGAGAAGGCGCAGGAACTGACAAAGGCGCCAAGCGGGATTATAGGTCTGGAGACATCTTTGGGGCTGGGAATAAGAGAACTTGTAATGAAAGGACATATGGATTTGATGACACTGCTCTCCAGAATGACTTATCAGCCTGCTGAAATATATGAGCTCTACGCTTTTTGCAGTACTGAAGAAAAAACGGCTGATGGCAGGGAGATTGTAGAAGCGCTCCCTGTTGGCAGAATATATGAGGGTGGTCCTGCGGATCTGGTTATTTTCGCGGAAAATGAGACATACAAGGTAGAAGGATTTGCTTCGAAGGCTTCAAATTCACCGTTTACCGGGGAGGAACTTCCCGGTAAGATACATTTCACGATATGTGGTGGAAATGTAGTATATAATTTATAACTCTTCACGAAAGGAAAAACATCAATGCCCAAAAAGAAAAAGATAACTGTTGAAGTGATATCACAGAGCAGTATTGCGGAAGGAATAATGGATTTAAGACTAAAGACAGATCTGTCAGAGGTTGCTAGACCCGGACAGTTTGTTGGAATATATCCCAAAAATAAAGCAACACTCCTTCCAAGACCTATAAGTATATGCGGATATGACAGAGAGGAAGGCTCTCTTCGCATAGTTTACAGGATTGCAGGAACAGGCACCGCAGAATTTGCCTTGTACAGACAGGGTGACACGGTGGATATACTGGGAGTTCTGGGAAATGGATTTCCGCTTGAAAAAGCTGAAGGAAAGAGAGTATTGATAATAGGCGGAGGAATAGGAGTGCCTCCTCTTCTGGGACTTGCAAAGGAATTAAAGGAGAGCAGCAAAGATAAGGCTCCCGAAAGTATAACCATGGTGATGGGCTATAGAAATTCTGACAATTTCCTTGCTGAGGAATTCAAAACTCTGGGGAATCTTTTCATCGCAACAGAGGACGGAAGTGTCGGAACTAAAGGTAATGTAATTGATGCGTGCAGAGAAAATGATATTAAGGCAGATGTGATCTATGCTTGTGGACCTATGCCGATGCTCAGGGGAGTAGCTTCATATGCAAAAGAAATCGGTGCAAAGGCATATATAAGCCTGGAGGAGAGAATGGCTTGCGGAGTCGGCGCGTGCCTTGGCTGCATCTGTAAAACAAAAAAAGAGGATGAGCATTCTCATGTCAACAATGCCAGAATTTGTACCGATGGACCGGTATTTGATGCAGAAGACTTGGAACTATAAGAACAGAGGAGAGAATAGGTGAATACATCAGTAAATATCGCTGGGGTAACTTTTAAAAACCCTGTAATGACAGCTTCCGGAACCTTTGGATCCGGAATGGAATATGCAGAATTTGTAGATCTCAACAGACTTGGCGCAGTAGTAACCAAGGGTGTTGCCAGTATTCCCTGGCCGGGAAATCCTACGCCCAGAGTAGCAGAGGTATACGGAGGTATGCTCAATGCGATCGGACTTCAAAATCCCGGAGTAGACGTAATGATAGAAAGGGACCTGCCGTTCCTTAAGGATTTTGACACTAAAGTAATAGTTAATGTATGCGGAAAGAGCACAAAGGACTATGTGGATGTGGTGGATAAGCTTGCTGATCAGGCTGGAGTCCATATGCTTGAGATAAATGTGTCATGCCCTAATGTTAAGGAGGGTGGCATTGCTTTTGGCCAGGACCCAAAGGCTCTGTTTGATATTACAAGTGAGATAAAAAAGCATGCAAAGCAGCCCATTATCATGAAGCTTAGCCCGAACGTCACAAGCATAGCTGAGATGGCAAAGGCTGCTGAGGCAGCAGGGTCTGATGCTATATCTCTGATAAATACAATTACAGGAATGAAAATTGATATTTACAGAAAGACTTTTGCGATAGCTAATAAGACCGGAGGCCTTTCAGGTCCTGCAATCAAGCCTGTTGCGGTCAGAATGGTATATGAAGCTTCACATGCAGTGAAAATACCGGTTATTGGAATGGGTGGAATTGCCAGTGCAGAAGATGCTATAGAATTTATGCTGGCAGGCGCTACAGGTGTTGCAGTAGGAGCGATGAATTTCCACGATCCCTACACCACCATTAACGTAATAGAAGGTATAGAAAGATATATGAAGGAGCAGGGAATCGAGGACATAAATGAGCTTATCGGAGCTGTCAGGTAACCGGCATAATTAGTCAGGAATAAACGAAATCCGCACCTTTGAATCTGAGACTTTTTCTCCGTCCATTTGCAGTTCATACTGTACATGGGCGGAGATTTTTTTAGGACCAAATTCAAGCATCAGATGTCTTGTTATAGCAGTCATTTTCATCAATCCGTAAGGGGTCTGATAATCGGTGTTCCAGATTTCTCCAAGCTTAAAATGCAGGTCAGATGTTATGTCTCCGGTTTGCGACATACGAAGAAAGCCTTCGCCTATAATAAGCTTGTGTTCTATGTTTCCGGATGAATTGTCAGAGCCGGTATCTGTATCGGAGTAAGTGATTATATAGGTTAAACCCTCTTTGGAGCAGAGGGCTTTGTGTTCGGTTTTAATAATTTCCGGTTTACCTTCGCCATGAATGTGGGCACCGAGAATTTTTAATGTTCCTTCCATGTTTTCCTCACAAATTCTGAGCATCATATAGTAGTCAAAGGAGTGGTTATAAACAGTTCAGGAGCGATTCCTCTGCTTCTAAGCTCATTGACAGCGTGCTCTGCCCCTGCAAGATTTTTGTTTTCAAAAATACCAAAGACTGTAGGACCACTTCCGCTCATACGTGCGCCTATTGCACCATTTGAGAGAAGAATCTGGCGAATGTCTTCTATGACTGTATATCTTCCTGAAGTTATGGGCTCTAAAACATTGCCAAGCAGCTTGGATATGCCGGACAGGTCACCTTCTTCGATGGCTTGCATCATACCATCTATGTCAGGATGGTTCTCTATAGGAGCTGAATCCAGTGTTGTATATGCCCATGCGGTTGAAACGTCAATTGGTGGCTTTGCTATAACTATGTGACAGGAGGGCATATCTTTAAGCTTTGTCAGCTCTTCTCCGATTCCTTCTGAGAGGGCAGTTCCTCCCTTAATACAATAAGGAATATCAGCGCCTTTTTTTACGGCGAGAGAACAAAGCTCTTCTGTGCTAAGTGAAAGATTCCAAAGTTCATTCAAAGCAATATAGGTTGCAGCAGCATCGGTACTTCCGCCTGCCATTCCGGCTGCCATGGGAATGTGCTTATCAAGGTGAATAGTTACACCCTTATCCTCCGCGTGACAATGTGTTCTTAACTGGTCAGCAGCTTTCCATATGAGGTTATGTTCATCTGTTGGAATTCTTGGATCTGCTGTCTCTATCACTATTTTATTATCGTCTCTTTCAGAAAATGTAAGCTCATCATATAAATCAATGCTTTGCATTATCATTCTGACAAGGTGGTAGCCATCTTCTCTTTGGCCAATTACATCAAGACCTAAATTAATTTTTGCGTATGCTTTTCTCTTTATCAAATTTAATTCCTCCGTATAAATAGGACTGTTTGTATAATAGCATAAAATGAAGTCAAAGCGTTAATATATGGGAGTTTATAAATAGTTTATGGATCTGTATTTTTGCAGAAAATATGCCTCAAATTTTATAATTTTTTAATTGAATTTAACAACAAAAAAGTCTTAAGTTTAAAGTGGAAACAGTCGATAAAAGAGATAAGTAAAACTGTAAGTATGCATAGGCATACCAGTCGTATCGGCGTCAGATTATTTGGCGTAGAAAAGGAGTTCATATGGGCGTAAACGGAGTTACAGGTTTAGACCAGGCCACCACGTATTACGAGCCGACTGCGACCGCTAAAGCCACTGAGGTAACATCAGAGGATACAACAGCGAAAACCGCTGGAGCAAAGGATACGGATAAGGCTGCGGTTTATGAGAAGTCGGATAATACAGTGCCATCTTCAAACAACAAAACATATGTTAAGAACGAAGCTGTCGTAAATATGTTAAAGAATGACCTTGAGACTAGACAGAATCAGCTTAAAGATATAGTGGCTTCCATGATGTCAAAGCAGGGAGTTGCTATAGGAAAAGCAGACGATGTTTGGTCATTCCTTGCAAAAGGAGACTTCACGATTGATGAAGCTGCCAAGAAAAAGGCTCAGGAAGAGATTTCTGAGGATGGCTATTGGGGTGTAAAGCAGACATCCCAGCGTATACTTGATTTTGCAAATGCTCTCACCGGCGGGGACCCCAGTCAGATAGAAAAGATGCGTTCGGCATTTGAAAAAGGATTTAAAGAAGCAACCAAGGCATGGGGAAAAGAACTTCCGGATATTTCAAAGCAGACATATGATGCAGTCATGAAAGGCTTTGACGAAATGGCAGAAAAGAACAAACAGCCTCAGGATACAGCAGAGATAGAGGCTTGAGAATTAAGTAAAGTAAATAGCGAAATAAAAAGGACTGTGGGCACAAATGCTCACAGTCCTAACTTTTTTGTGTTCATATAGAAAATTACTTAAGCGGATTAGCTCCGGCTTTCTCCTGAGCCTTGGCTACAAGATCTCTCCAGAAGCCTTTCTTCTTCGGAGCAGGAGCTGTATTTCCGCCTCTTAAGCCTTTTACGGAAATAACATAAATACCGCTGACTTCAGCCTTAACTTCTTTTTTTACAGGTACGGAATCAAAAATCTTCTCGTCGCAAACAAGGTTCATGATCTGAGGACCAACCTTAACCTTAAGGATCGGAAGCTTAGAACGTCTGAGAAGTTTGGGAGTATTCTCCAAAACAGCAGAGGGAAGACCTGCTTCGTTGATCTTCATACGCTTTTTATCAATGATAAGCATAGAAACGCTCTGCTTCATTGATTCCATCTGAGCCTGCTGCTCTTCCTGACGCTTTTGAGCTCTTTTTCCAAGAATAGTAAGTGCTATAAGAGCGATTGTAAGTACTGCAATGATTACTAAAAATACGATTAATACCGGATTCAAAACGTGCCTCCAAACTAAAAAAATGAATCTGTTTACTGCGACCTAAATAATAGTCGCGCAAAATGTATTTTAACATTGAATTAAGCCTTAGGCAACAAAATACTTTAATATAAGTAGAAACTGTGCTAGTATTAAAAAAGTTTATTTTTTTATTAAAGAAAGTACTAAGGAGTAAATACTTATGAAAAAATTTATAGCAGCAATTTCTGCTGTAGTAGTTGCGGCAGGAATGCTGGCAGGATGCTCAAAGGCAGCAGATAATAAGGATGCAGCTTATCTTAAGGATCTTAATCTTGACGATTATGTGACATTGGGAGAATACAAAGGAGTTGGCGTTGAAGTTGCATCACCCCAGGTCAGCGACGAAGAAATCGAGCAGTATATGCAGTATATAAGCTCTTCTATGAAGGCAACTGTTGAGGTAACTGACAGAGCGGTCCAGGAAGGCGATACAGTAAATATTGATTATTCAGGAAAAAGAGTTGATACAGGTGAAGTCTTTGAGGGAGGTACTGCTGAAGGCTATGACCTTACAATAGGCTCCCATTCATTTATCGATGGATTTGAAGATGGTCTTATCGGTGCAGCTATCGGAGAGACAAGAGATCTTAATCTTACATTCCCTGAAAATTATAAGGCAGATCTTGCCGGTGTTGATGTTATTTTTACTGTCAAGGTTAACAGTATAAAGGTAAAGCCTGAACTTGATGATGCTTATGCAGCATCACTTGGAATAGAGAATGTATCTAACATAGATGAACTTAAGACATATCTTAAGGACAGACTTATGGAGGATAAGCAGACTCAATATCAGAACGAAATCAATACAAAGGTTATTGATGCGGTAACAGCCAATTGCAAATTTAATCAGCCGCCTCAGGCAGCACTTGATCGTTTCAAGGGGCTGTACACCGAGCAGGCAAATCTCGTAGCTTCATATTACTCAGCTAATTACGGTACAAGCTATGACACTAACCAGGTTCTTACAATGATGATGGCTCAGGAAGGCTTTTCAGGAGAGCAGACAGAGTATCTTGATAATAAATCTGTAGAGCTCGCAGAACAATTCATCATGCTTGGAGCAATTGCAAAGCTTGAGAACATCGAAGTTACTGATGAAGAACTTAATGAGAAGCTTGAATCAGATATGGCAAATGCCAATGCTACAGCAGAAGAGGACAAGAAAGTAGCAAGTGTTGATGATTATAAGAAGACTGTTGATGTTGAGAATATCAAGGAAAATCTTCTTACAAATAAAGTTATAGAGTTCCTTGCAAGCAATGCAAACGTAACTGAGCCTGCAAAGGAAGATGTGGCAGATGATACACAGGCTACGGAAGATACACAGGCTACAGAGGATGCGCAGGCAGCAGATGACAATGCAGAAGGTGCTGCTGACGATAGTGCTGATGCAGTAGAGGCTGAGAGCGCAGATACAGCTACAGAGGCAGAGAACGCAGATACAGCAGAATAATTTATTCATATTTGATTTATTAGATGGAGGCAAAAGATGGAACTGACAGACATCAGAGAGCTTTTTAGGGCTCCCGAAAAATTTGCAGATAAAAAAGTGACAGTAGGCGGATGGATTCGCAGTATTCGTGATTCCAAGGCAATCGGATTTATCGTACTTAATGATGGTACATATTTCACACCGCTTCAGATAGTGTATTCTGATACATTAAGTAATTTTGCAGAGGTTAGTAAGCTCAATGTTGGTTCAGCCATCATAGCAGAGGGTACAATAGTCCTCACACCCGGTGCAAAGCAGCCATTTGAGATGCAGGCTGAGAAGATAGATGTGGAAGGCCCTTCAACACCGGATTTCCCGCTTCAGAAAAAGCGCCATTCACTTGAGTTTTTGAGAACAATCCCTCATCTCCGTGCAAGAACAAATACTTTTGAAGCTGTTTTCAGAGTAAGATCACTTGCAGCATATGCTATTCATTCCTTCTTCCAGGAGAGAGGATTTGTATATGTTCATACACCTCTTATCACAGGTAGTGACTGTGAGGGTGCAGGAGAGATGTTCCAGGTTACTACAATGGACCTCAATAATGTGCCCAAGACAGAGGACGGACAGGTTGATTATTCCAAGGATTTCTTTGGAAAGCCTGTTAACCTTACAGTATCAGGTCAGCTCAATGTTGAGACTTATGCTTTTGCATTTAAGAATGTTTATACATTCGGTCCTACATTCAGAGCCGAGAATTCAAATACAACACGTCATGCAGCTGAGTTCTGGATGATTGAGCCCGAGATGTGCTTTGCAGATCTTAAGGATGACTGTGATTGTGCAGAGGCTATGCTTAAATATGTTATCAACTATGTTCTTGAGAATGCACCTGCAGAGATGGAGTTCTTCAACTCATTTGTGGATAAGGGACTTATCGACAGACTTAAGAACGTCGCAAACAGTGAGTTTGGCAGAATAACCTACACAGAAGCAATTGAGATTCTCAAGAAGCACAATGACCAGTTCGATTACAAAGTAGAATGGGGTTCAGACCTTCAGACAGAGCATGAGAGATTCCTTACTGAGCAGGTATTTAAGAAGCCGGTTTTCGTAACTGATTATCCTAAGGAAATCAAAGCTTTCTATATGAAGCTTAATGAGGATGGTAAGACAGTAGCTGCTGCTGACTGCCTTGTTCCCGGAATCGGTGAGATTGTCGGTGGAAGCCAGAGAGAGGATGATCTTGCTACTCTTGAGAAGCGTATGGATGAACTTGGACTTAAGAAAGAGGACTATCAGTTCTACCTCGACCTCAGACGCTATGGTTCAGTCAGACATGCAGGATTTGGACTTGGATTTGAGCGCTGCGTAATGTACCTCACAGGCATGGGTAATATCCGTGACGTTGAGTCATTCCCCCGCACAGTGGGTAACTGTGAACTGTAATCGCTTAGATTATTGACTTTTAAGCTGTTGCATATTTTCTGATATTCAGATTATATGCAGCAGCTTTTGTTAGTTGTTACCATCATGGTATAATAAAAAGTAATAAGAAAGTTTTGTTTTTTAATGGGGAATAAATGAAAAAATTTTCAATAGGATTTTTTAATAAAAGTTTATGTATAGCTCTTGCGACTGCCATGATTACAGTTTCCGGAGCTCCTGTTTTTGCGACTACAAGTGAGGAACTTAAGAAGCAGCAAAAGGAATTGGAAAAGCAGCAGAAGGAGCTTGAGAAACAGCAAAATGCTATAGAATCTCAAAAGAAAGAGAGCCAGAGCGGATTAAATAACGCTAATCAAAATATAAGTCAGATCCAGGGAGAACAGGCTGAAATACAGGAAGGAATCGATGAGGCTAATGAAGAGCTGGTAGGGCTTCTCACAAGTATAGATTTGATTCAGTCTGATATTGAGAACACTCAGGTTAAAATTGAGAAGACACAGCAGGAATATGATGAGGCCAAGCTTCAGGAAGAAACTCTCTATGATTCAATGAAAAAACGAATCAAGTTTATGTATGAAAAGGGTGAAATGTCCTATGCGGTGCTGCTCCTTCAGGCTGAAAGCGTCGGAGATATGCTGAATAAAGCCGGATATGCAGAAGAGCTGTATGATTATGACAGAAAAAAGCTTGCTGATTTCATTGCTGCAAAGAATGCCGCAGAGCAGTATGGCAAGGAGCTTGAGGAAGCGAAGTCAGAGCTGGAAACTTCGCAGTACGAGTTAAAGGAAGAACAGGCTCACGTTGAGACGGTTATAGATCAGTACAAAAAACAATATGCAAATTTTGATGTGCAGCTCGCCAAAGCCAGACAAAACGCAGCTGTTTATACTGCGCAGCTGCAACAGCAGACCGCTGAGATCAGAGAGCTGCAGGCAAAGATAGATGCCAAAGAATCAGAAGTAAAAAAGACCAAGAAGGCTGCAGATGAAGCTGCTTCTAAAGAGGCAGAAGAAGCTAAAAAGAAAAAGGAAGCAGAAGAAGCTGCCAAGAAGGAAAAGGAAAAAGAGCTGCTCGCAGCCAATGATACTGATGATGATCCTGCAGACAGCGCAGATTCATCAAAAGCTGATAGCGAGGAAGCACCGGCTGCAGAAAAATCGACTCCGGCACCTGCAGGCTCTGCTACAGGGCAGAATATCGCGAATTATGCATGCAAATTTGTTGGGAATCCCTATGTAGCCGGTGGTACCAGCCTTACAAACGGGGCTGACTGCTCAGGATTTGTCTATTCTGTTTACAAGCAGTTTGGCATAACTGTGCCGAGAACATCATATTCCCAGGCTACTTTTGGCAGAGAAGTTTCCTATCAGAATGCCCAGCCCGGAGATGTAATCTACTATGGTGGTCACGTTGCTATTTATCTTGGTGGTGGCAGAATTGTGCATGCCAGCACTGCAAAAACAGGAATAAAGTATGAAAGTGCTACTTACAGGACAATACTTACGATTCGCAGATTTGTGGGATGAGGTCAAATAATTGGAATGGAGTAAATTGCTTTGCGGAGATAGAATCCGCCCTATAGCCAGGCGCGAGGGTTCGCAGGATCTCCGCAGTGAATTTGAAAAAGATTATCATAGAATAATAGGGAGTGCTTCTTTTAGAAGGCTTCAGGACAAAACACAGGTATTTCCACTGGATCAGTCTGATTTTGTAAGAACCAGACTGACTCATTCTTTGGAAGTTTCTTCTTTCTGTAAATCACTTGGACAAAATATTGCAAGGAAAATAGTCACTGATATCAGAGATGAATCGTTTGATCCATCTTATCAGCAGGATATCTGTGACATTTTGCAATGCGCAGGACTTTTACATGATATAGGGAACCCGCCGTTTGGACATTTTGGTGAAACAGCTATAAGAGAGTGGTTTAAGGAAAATCTGCCACGGCTTGAATACGTGTCTGATGATGGGAATACAGGAAAACTGGTAGATATTTTGAATCCCCAGATGCAGAATGATTTTTATCATTTTGAAGGAAATACGCAGGCTCTAAGAGTTGTCAGTAAGCTTCATTACCTTGTGGACGAGCACGGTATGAATCTTACAAAGGCACTTCTCGCTACAATAATAAAATATCCGGTGTCTTCTCTGGAGGTTGATAAAAACAGTCCGGATATATGTTGTCACAAAATGGGCTATTACTATGCTGATAGAGAACTTTTCAGAAATATAGAGGATTCCTGTGGCTTAAACGGAAGACGCCATCCTCTGACATATATTCTAGAAGCGGCAGATGACATAGCTTACAGAACAGCAGATATAGAGGACTCATATAAAAAGGGAAGAATAAGCTTCGACGTGCTGACAAGAGAACTTGAGAACAGGTGCTTTGAAGACCTGTCTGATTCAGGATACAGGTTACTTATAGATACTTTAAAGTACAGATATGGCAAGGGGATAGAACACGGTGTGAGTGACCCCGGTGAATATGCAGTTTCTAACTGGATTGTTGCTATTCAGGGAAAACTTATTTATCTTGCTACGGAGAGCTTTGTGAAGCACTACGACGAGATCATGAGTGGCTCCTTTGGACAGGAGCTTCTTGAAGGAACTGAGGGCAAACACATTGTGGATGCACTCGGAGATATAGCCGTAAAATATACATTTAATTCGGAGCCGATTCTTAAGATAGAGGTTAGCGCTGACAGGATTCTGTCCTATCTTTTGGATAAGCTTGTGCCGGCAGCAGTTTATTATGATACAGATATTAAGCTGCGTCCCATAGACTCAAGAATGATTTCTTTAATTTCAGAAAACTATAAAAAAATATATCACATCTATTCTCGCGACACGAGCGAAAAAGAGAAGTTGTATTTGAGGCTGCTTTTGGTGACAGATTATGTTTGCGGTATGACGGACAGTTATGCGAAAAGACTATACCAGGAGTTAAATGGACTGGTTATTTGACAGGATGAAGTGGTCAAAAATATTTTATTCTACTTGCATTTTAATTCAGTTGCATTTATGGTATTTGAGTAGTATCACTAAACTTATTCGAAAAGAGGAAAATATGGATAAAGAATTGGTAGTGGTTCTGGATTTTGGTGGACAATACAATCAGCTTGTGGCACGTCGTGTTAGAGAATGTAATGTTTATTGTGAAATCTATTCCTACAAAACGCCTATCGATCAGATTAAGGCTATGAATCCCAAAGGTATTATATTAACCGGAGGCCCTAATTCCTGTTATGAGGAGGGTGCTCCTACTTATACCAGAGAGTTATTTGAGATGGGTGTTCCGATCTTGGGACTTTGCTACGGTGCACAGCTTATGATGCACGTTCTTGGAGGCAAAGTTGAGAAAGCACCTGTTAGAGAATATGGTAAAACCAATACATTCATTGATGGATCAAAGAACTCGCTTTTTGCAGGCATTCCAGATGAGACAATAGTATGGATGAGCCATTTTGACTATATCAGTAAGGTTGCACCCGGATTTGAGATTATCGCACACACTGCAGACTGCCCTGTTGCAGCAGCAGCCTGTGAGGATAAAAAGCTGTACGCTATTCAGTTCCACCCTGAGGTTCTTCATACCGTAAAGGGTAAGGAAATACTTCATAACTTTGTCAGAGGTATTTGTCAGACAGCTGGAAACTGGAGGATGGACTCCTTCGTTGAGAATACGGTAAAAGAAATCAGGGAAAAAGTTGGAGATGGCAAGGTGCTACTGGCTTTATCAGGTGGCGTAGACTCATCTGTTCTTGCGGCACTTCTTGCAAAGGCTATTGGTAAGCAGCTAACCTGCGTCTTCGTGGATCACGGACTTCTTCGCAAGAATGAAGGTGATGAGGTTGAAAGCGTTTTTGGTCCAAATGGTAATTTTGATATTAACTTCATCCGTGTAAATGCGGCAGACAGATATTATGCAAAGTTAAAGGGTGTCGAAGAGCCTGAGCGCAAGCGCAAGATTATCGGAGAAGAGTTTATCCGCGTATTTGAGGAAGAGGCCAAAAAGATTGGCAAGGTTGATTTCCTTGCACAGGGCACAATTTACCCGGATGTGGTTGAGTCAGGACTTGGCGGTGAGTCAGTTGTGATTAAGTCTCACCACAATGTCGGTGGTCTTCCGGATTATGTAGATTTCAAGGAAATCATCGAGCCTCTTCGCTCTTTGTTTAAAGACGAGGTTCGTAAGGCAGGCCTTGAACTTGGACTTCCGGAGTATCTTGTATTCCGGCAGCCATTCCCCGGCCCCGGACTTGGAATTCGCATCATCGGTGAAGTAACAGCCGAGAAGGTTCGTATAGTTCAGGATGCTGATTTTATTTATCGTGAAGAGCTTGCAAACGCAGGACTTAAAAAGCTTCCCGATCAGTATTTCGCAGCACTCTCAAATATGAGATCCGTCGGAGTTATGGGCGATGAGAGAACATACGACTATGCTGTAGTTCTCCGTGCAGTAGAAACAATTGATTTCATGACAGCTGAGGCATCTGAGATACCTTTCGAGGTACTTCAGAAAGTCATGAGCAGAATCATAAACGAAGTTAAGGGCGTCAACAGAGTAATGTACGACCTTACAAGTAAGCCGCCGGGAACGGTGGAACTTGAATAAAATAACATGCGTTATCGAACAAAGCCCCAGAAGCGTCTATGTGCTTCTGGGGCTTTGTTGTTATACTGGCTGAATTCGTCAGAGTCTTATCCTTAAGGCATAAATGTATGGGAATCCAGTAGATATCTGGAAAATTTACGTGAGGAAGGGCTGGCCAACAAGAGTGTATCACGTAGAATGCCTGAATATCAGTGCAGCACTACGTGATAATAGTCAAAAGATAAAGTAGAGTCACGTAGATCTGAAAAAAGGAGTTTGGTGATGCAGGATTACAAGGAAAAATTGGAAAAACAAATACAGGAGATAGATGCTCTAATAACCCAAATTGATTAGTTAAGATAGAGGCATATGAGCAAAGTGGATATTTTCTGGGGAAAAATATGATCATGACATTTGAGACTTCTCAACATGCCATCAGTTCTAATATAATAAAGGCTATGATTAAAGAATATCTAGTTTAGCAGGTTATGGCGCAATTCAACTTGAGGGATAAATGTCCATATAAAATGCCGGGAGGATAGCAGCTTTGGAAGATTACAGTAAACAACATAAGAAAGCTTGGGAGTTTGATGCATATGATTTTTGGGTAAGAACCGCCGGGACTCCGGAGGAAAGAGCATCAAAGGATAAAGAAAACCCTAGGAAGATGCTAAAGCAGTATGCGAACTACTTTGATTCTTTTGAAGGCGTCAAGGTAGCTAATATCTGCGGATCCTGCGGCAAGAAAGCAATTCCGCTGGCTCTTTTGGGAGCAGAGGTTACAGTATTTGATATATCCGAAGCCAATAAGAAATATGCCATGGAAACAGCTGAGGCTGCAGGCGTAAACATTGGCTATGAAGTTTGTGATATCATGGAAATCGATATGGAAAAGTATGCCGGTTTCTTTGATGTCATATTCATGGAAGGTGGGATCCTTCATTATTTCCACGATATAAATGCTTTTATGAATGTTATGAACGGATTGCTTAAACCCGGTGGAAAGATGATCTGCAGTGACTTCCATCCATTTACTAAGATTTCCGATATACTTGGGCTGCAGCAGCCTACCATGAGTTATTTCTCAACTGATATCTTTGAAGGTGAGATGGCGCACGCAAGATTTTACGATGAGGAGATCCGTAAGCAGATCCCGAAATGCCATTACAGGAAGTACTCCATCAGCGAGATCATCAATTCTATCATCGGGAGCGGATTTACTTTGGAGCGTTTTGATGAGCATCCTTCATGGGAGAATGAGAAACTTCCGGGAGAGTTTACTGCGATTGCAATAAAGCGGTGAGTAAAGTTTTGTTATAACCGTTCTTTCTATATGAAGCTGCCGGGGGAGGCTGTTATCATTCTTTTTGTAAGGCGCCGATACATAAAAAGCAAATACGAAAGGATGATGAAAATGAACAGAGATATATTTATAAAGAATCTGACAGGGGACAAAATTGAGATGAGCCCCAAGGGAAGATGTGCTAATGAACTTTCCGTGGAAGAGTTTGAAAAAGGATATGAGAACTTTTTCGATATGATCTTTGGGATTGCTGATGCGGATATTTCTTCTCTGACCGGTTACGGTGAGTTCGACGAAGACAATCAAGCACCCTTTGCCACTTTCGAAGAGTTCGTTCGCGAGACCTTTAACGAGGATCAGGAAGGCTACTGGCATAACTGGACGCAGATGTTTGAAACAACATTCTTAAGGAAAGATTATTTCGACAAGATATATGCAAAGATCATGCAGTATGCACCCTATTGCGAAGGGCAGAGATTCCTTGCAAATAACAATACCTTTTTTGTCAACATGATCGTGGATGATTCGGGAAAAACCTACTGCGCAGACTGGGGCCGTGCCGGTATAATGGACTTTATAATGGATTTTGCGATTCTTGATCTGAATAAGCCATATTTACTGGTTCCGGAAAAACTATATGAGTATGTCCAGAAAAAGAAGATTGATATAAAGAACTTTAAGGAACGATTTTTATGCATGGCGTATTTTAAGGGACTGCACACACTCATGTGGCATGCATCCATAGACGATCTTGAGTCCTGCGAATCCATTACCGCATCTTTAAATGAACTGGAAGAACGCATGAACAGGCTGGTCTGAACAGATGAAATATGAAAATGCAAAGGATATTCTCCCCGCAAGCCTTTTGAGAGAAGTGCAAAAGTATGCAGAAGGAAAAGCCATCTATATACCTAAGCGCGAAAGAGCAAAGGGCTGGGGAGAAGCATCCGGATATCGTGGAAAATTAAATAAGAGAAATGCTCTCATCTGCAGCAGGTATGGCGCAGGTGCCGGTATTATGGAACTGGCGGAGGAGTTTTTTCTCTCTCCGGAATCGATCAAGAAAATAGTGTACGGTAAGAAGATAAAACTCCCGGAGTATTCGCCCACCATATACTCCGCAAAGCAGTATTCGGATGCCGGTATAGGTGAAGAATGGGTAAGGATATATCTGGACAAGGAAGGTATGGATACACCTGACGGATCAGAGTTTTTCCTGTCTGAACTTGTGAAAATCCCTCTTCGCCTTATAGAGGATGGTACAGGTGCGGAGGCAGTAGAAGAATCGGGTGCGTATACAGATAAAACTTTGATCATTATGTTCGAGGATCACAGATTCAGAAGTTTCTGTGGAGAGGAATATCTTGCCTTTTTGAGAAAGGAAAAGAAGAACGCACACTGGGCTTTTATTATTGTAGGCCACAAGGAGTATAGCTACTATTTTAATAACTTTGGTAAGCAGTTTCAGAGAGGAAAATGATTTAGAAAATCGAAAATGTAGGGTAAATGATAAATGCGTACAGAGAAAGAAATGATGGAACTGATCCTGCGTACAGCTGAGGAAGATGCCAGAATCCGAGCTGTTTATATGAACGGATCAAGAACCAATCCCAATGCTCCAAAGGATATTTTTCAGGATTATGACATTGTTTATGTTGTGGAAGAAACCGGATCTTTTATCCGGGACAAGGAGTGGATCCGGCGGTTCGGGGATATTCTGTTTATGCAGTACCCGGACGAACATCCGGATTATCCGAGTGATAAAGAAAACTCCTATGGCTGGCTGATGATATTTACGGACGGAAACAGGCTGGATCTTACAGTTAAATCGATTTCATATGCAAAGGAAAACGTTAAGGAAGACAGCTTATGCAAGATCCTGCTGGATAAAGATGGAATTCTTCCTGAGATTCCTGAAGCGTCGGAAGAAACTTATTTAGTCCATCGACCGTCAAAGGAACAGTATGCGGCCGTCTGCAACGAATTCTGGTGGTGCCTTAACAATATCGCAAAGGGCCTTTGGAGAAAAGAAGTGACATATGCACAGGATATGCTGAACTTCGTGGTCAGAAAGCAGCTTGAAAAGATGCTTTCATGGAAAATAGGAGAACTGACCGATTATTCTGTCAGCGTCGGTAAATCCGGAAAGTATATGAAGAAATGGCTCTCTGAGGAAGAGTGGCAGAAGTATCTGGACACTTATTGCGGCACCGATGTAAACGACATGTGGAGCGCCGTGGAATCTATGTGCCGGCTGTTCATAGATGTTTCAAAATGGGTGGCAGAACATGGCAATTTCATCTTTGACAGGCAGGAAGCTGATAATAGTTTCAAATACTTCAGTACGGTGAAAGAAATGGATGGAAATGCGGTAAGCATTTTTTGAAAACGTGGGTGACGAATGAGCGAGACAATGTTAGACTCATCTTGTCAGCGTGACAATAAAATGACAATATAAACTTCAAAAAGTATAGTAGATACATTCAAACCGTTCAGAAATGAACTGTTAAACAAACCTGAAACTACCGTAAACACGTAGCTCCCAAAATATATTTGCGAACTGGAATAATACCGGGTGGTTTGCGGGTGATAAAACAGTATCTAAAGGCTCTCAATGGAAGAGATTCCGTTGGGAGCTTATTTGTGCAACTTAAATTAGGAGTTATATTTGTTTTGTGTAATGTTCTTTTTTATGGATATAATATGGCGTGGGAAAATGGTTGGAAAGTGCCGGAAAACAGGCAAAAAAGAAAAATGGAAATAATTTAAAAATCTGCTATCATGTATATGGAAAAAGAAGAAAGTTGGAGGTATTTAATCCAAGGGGGATTTATGCTAAATATCAAATGTGATCTTCATACGCACACACTTTATTCTGCTCATGCATATTCGACAATTGAAGAGAATGTCAGGGAAGCGGAAGCTGTCGGGCTTGAACTAATAGCAAGTACCGATCATTTCAGCTCCATGGTGGTTGCAGAGGATGAGGATCTTCGGTCATACCAGTTTTTTACCAATCAGGGTTGCTGGAAGCGAACCTGGCATGGAGTAAAGGTCCTGAGGGGATGCGAAGTAGACATTGTTAATCCTGACGGATACCTGTTTGGTATGGGACTTCCCATAAAAAAATCAATAGTGGGAGATCCCTACAAGGATGATAAAGATTTATTTACAAGGACGACGGAACGCCTTGATTTTATAATAGCAAGTGTGCATGGAAAATGGGGACTTCAGGGAATTACCAAAAATCAGGCAACACAGATGTACATCACTGTTTTGGAGGATCCAAGAATACTAATGCTTGGCCATATTGGAAGGGCAGGAATTCCGTTTGACACAGATGAAGTGCTTCTTAGAGCAAAAGAACTAAATAAGCCTATAGAGATAAACGAGCACAGTGTAATCTGGGGCGGAGATATTGCGGACAGGTGCAGAGAAATAGCTGTAAGATGTGCAGAACTTGGAACAACAATTTGTGTAAATACTGATGCTCATATAGCAACTGATATCGGAAGATTCCCGACAGCTATACAAATGCTTGAGGAAATACATTTCCCGCAGGAGCTTATCATGAATCGGGATAGCGATAGCTTCTTGAAGCAGTACTATGCAGCAGGATTTCCTGAGATAGATTTTAGCGCGGAGATGTAAATGTAAAAAGTAAGGGAAACAGGGAGTATGAAAATAGTTTTAGAGCATCTCACAAAGAGATTTCCAAATAAAAATAGAAAAATTAAAGAAGAAGTCATCGCGGTAGATGATTTTACACATGAAATACCGGATGGCAAACTTATAGGGCTTCTGGGGCCTTCCGGATGCGGCAAGAGCACAGTACTCAACCTTATCTCAGGCCTGGAAAAACCCACAGAAGGAAAAATATACTTTGGAGATGATGATGTGACAGACCTTCCGCCCGAAAACCGCGGCGTTGGACTTGTGTTTCAAAATTATGCACTTTATCCTCATTTGACTGTAAAAGAAAACATTCGCTTTCCTCTTGAAAATCTGAGAGGTAAGGATAAGCTTACAAAAGATCAGATGGATTCAAAGGTTCGGGAGGTTGCCAAGCTGGTTCAGATTGAAAATCTGCTGGACAGAAAACCCGGAGAAATGTCAGGTGGTCAGCAGCAGAGAGTGGCAATAGCAAGGGCACTTGTGAAAAAGCCCCGTGTGCTTTTGCTGGATGAACCTTTATCAAATCTGGATGCCAGACTTCGTCTCCAGACAAGGGAGGAGTTAAAGCGCATACAGCTTGAGACCGGAATAACCACAATTTTTGTAACTCATGACCAGGAAGAAGCCATGAGCATCTGCGACTCACTTGTCGTTATGGAAAAAGGTCATATAATGCAGCATGGTGCGCCGCAGGATGTTTATGATCAGCCGGAAGATCTTTTTGTGGCAAAATTTCTTGGAACTCCACAGATAAACGTCTTCAAAGGAGAAATCCGTGATGATGCTCTTTTTATAGGAAAAGATCGAATAATGGAGCTTAATGAAGAAAACTTGGGAGAGAGCCGAAAAGTGTACGTTGCAGTGAGACCTGAGGGATTTGTTGCGGTTACGGATGACGGCCAGGGGCAAGTGAAGAATGAAAACTGTCTTCATTGTGATTTCAGAAAAATGGAAGTCATGGGGCGCGATACAAGTATAATCTGCACACACGAGGCTTTTGAGGGGACTGTCGTAAGAGCAATAATTCCTTCTGAGACAAGACCTAGGTTTATTGGCGGAGAGGTAAGCTTTTATATAAAGCCATCAAAAGTGCATGTTTTTGATGCCGTGACAGAAGATGTGATCAGAGGAATTACCGATGGGGAATAAAAAGCAAGTAATGACGGCATGGTTATGTCTATTGCCGGCAATTATATTTTTAGGAGTTTTCCTGGTGTACCCTATGGTAGATGTTTTCATCTATTCATTTGAGGAAGGCTACAATTTTGCATCTCAGAGTTATTTGGGGATTGGTGGCTACAACTATTCATATGTCCTTCATGACCCGTATTTTATACAGGCGCTGAAAAACACATTCATAATAGTACTTATAACTGTGCCTCTTTCAACGGGAATTGCACTGATTATTTCGCTTGCCCTTAGCTCAATCACAAAGCTAAGAGAGCTTTTTCAGACAATATTTTTTCTGCCGTACGTTACAAATACCCTTGCTGTTGGGCTTGTTTTCATGATTCTTTTTCAGAAAACTGCGTATACGGACGGAATGGTAAATGTGCTGATAAAACTTTTCGGTGGAGAGAGTATAGACTTCATTGACGGACCATATGCTGCGAAAATGTTTGTGATGTGCTTTTACACAATATGGGTGGTGCTGCCCTTTAAGATTCTTATTCTGACAAGTAATCTTGCATCAGTAGACCCGATATATTACAAAGCTGCACAGATTGATGCCACACCTAAATGGCGTGTCTTTCTGAAAATCACACTTCCTATGATTTCTCCAATGATTTTTTATCTGGTGATTACAGGCTTCATCGGAGCCTTTAAGGCATATAGTGATGAAGTTGCGCTTTTCGGGACAGACTTAAACGCAGCCGGAATGAACACAATTGTTGGATATATTTATGACATGCTTTATGGAAATAGTGGCGGATATCCGTCTTATGCATCGGCAGCAGCGATAATACTGTTTGCTATAGTGTTTACTATTACGGTTATTAACCTGCTTGTCAGTGAGAGAACTGTTTACTATCAATGATTTATAAAAAACGATGTAAGATTCGTGCAAACACATTTTTCATAAATAAAAAGTTTTTATTATACATTAAGATGCTTATTATCTGAATGTAATATAATTTGGGGACAAAAATGTCAGACAATCAGGAATTAGAAAAAATCGCAGCAAAAGGCAGAACCACCAGAATGGTGAGAGAAATAGTACGTTACATGCTACTTGTGTTTTGGGCAATTATTGTACTGTTTCCGTTTTACTGGATGATAATCACATCCTTTAAAAGCTATAGCTCGTATAACGGTGAATATGTTCCAAGACTTATAGTAACTTCGCCGACGCTACAGAATTACGTCAGTGCTTTTACGGAGGTTTCACTTGGAAGATATCTAGTTAATACGTTTTTTTTCACAGTAATCACAACTGCAATCATGCTTGTGATCGTCATACTTTCTGCATTTGCTTTTGCAAGACTGCAGTTTCCAGGTAAAAACATCGTTTTTGCTCTGTTTTTATCTCTTATGATGATTCCAAATGAGCTCGTAATAATAACAAATTATGTGACAATCACTGACCTTAATATGCGCAATTCCTTTCCCGGCCTTGTGCTGCCTTCAGTCATATCGGTTTTTTATATTTATCTGTTAAAAGAGAATTTTGAACAGATTCCGGATGAGCTGTATAAAGCGGCAAAAGTAGACGGGACAAGCGATATGCGATATCTGAGAAAAGTTATGATCCCCATCGCTAAACCAACACTTATAACCATAACAATTCTGAAGGTTATTGAGTGCTGGAACTCGTATGTGTGGCCGAGACTAATTACTGATGATGAGGCTTATTTTCTTGTCTCCAACGGAATTCAGGAGATTCGTGAAAACGGATTTGGCCGTGAAAATATCCCTGCCATGATGGCAGCAGTTGTTGCCATTTCGGTTCCTCTTATGATCTTGTTTTTGATTTTCAGGAAAAAGATTATGGCCGGAGTTGCAAGAGGAGGCACAAAGGGATGAACTTGAGATTTGCCAGGTCGCTTTTTATAAAAAATAACTCAGGGACACATTCAGAAGGGATGAAAAAGCAAGACTTTATAAGCAGTTGTAAAAAAATAAATCACAGGTCTCATAGATTTGTGCCAATTCTTTTGGGGATGTTGGCGATGACACTTACTGCATGCCATGGAAGTAAGGAAGCAAGAGGCTTTGAGATACCGGATGATTTTGATGAGTCAGGAAAATATGAGATAACCTTTTGGGCTAAGAATGACACAAATAAGACCCAAACCAAAATCTACGAAAAAGCGATAAATGAATTCGAAAAGCTATATCCAAATATTGATGTTAACATACGACTTTATACAGACTATGGAAAGATTTATAATGACGTAATTACAAATATATCTACGGATACCACTCCTAACGTCTGCATAACATATCCTGACCATATTGCGACATATCTGACAGGTAAAGATACGGTTGTTCCGCTGGATGATCTTTTCATGGATAATAAATATGGATTGGGTGGAAGCGAGTTAAAATATGATGCTCCTACCAAGGATGAGATAATACCGGAGTTTCTTTCGGAGTGTCGGATTGGCGAAAGCCATTATGCGATTCCATACATGCGCTCTACCGAAGCCTGTTATGTGAATAAGGACTTTGTGGAAAAGCTGGGATTTGAGATGCCGGAAGTGCTCACCTGGGATTTCATATGGGAAGTATCAGAGGCAGCCATGGCCAAAAATGAGGACGGCACCTTCAAGCTAAATGGACAGCAGGTTCTGATACCTTTTATATACAAGTCGACTGATAATATGATGATTCAGATGCTCAGACAACAAGGAGCGGAGTACTCTGATTCCATGGGAAATATTCTGTTGTTTAATGATGTAACAAGGCAGAACCTCAAGACCATTGTTGAACATGCAAAGACGGGAGCTTTTTCTACATTTAAGATTTCCGGATACCCTGCAAACTTCTTAAACGCAGGGCAATGTATTTTTGCTGTTGATTCTACTGCCGGTGCGACCTGGATGGGCACAAATGCGCCCCTTTCCGATATAGCAGCAGACAAGATTGTGGACTTCGAGACTGTTGTTTACCCTGTACCTCAGGTTACTTCAAAGGAAGGAGGCACTGCAGACAAAGCAAAAGGGAATGAGCTTTCAAAGGCCCAGCCTACGGGAAATGAAAGCTATAGCATGATATCACAGGGACCTTCTATTTGTGTGTTTAACAAGAAGAACCCGCAGGAAGTGCTTGCCTCCTGGCTTTTTGCGCAGTATATGCTAACAAATGACGTACAGATAGCCTATGCTGAGACAGAAGGCTATGTCCCTGTAACTTCAAAGGCTCAGAGTTCAGAAGAATACCAAGACTATCTGTCAAGGAGCGGAGAAGATAACAGTACACATTATGATGTAAAGATAAAAGCTACAAAAATGCTCCTGGAAAATCAGCAATACACCTTCGTGACAAATGTGTTTAATGGTTCAGCATCGCTTCGCGATGCAGCAGGGCAGCTGATCGAGAATGTGACCAAATCCGTACGCAGAAAAAAGAAAGTTGATGATGCCTACATTGATAAGCTGTACTCAGATACCATAAGCCTCTATCATCTGGATCAGAGCGGCGCAGTTAACTCAGGTAAGGCAGAGCTCGGTCCGCTTCCTACAGAATCAAAACGATTGCTTGAAATCCTCGCTCTGGCGTGGGTAATTATAATAGCATATGTGCTGCATACAAGAAAAAACAAGGCTCGGGAATGAGCCATGTTTTTTCTTGTAAGAGGAAGTGAGTGTTCTTTTTCTTGTAAGAGGGAATGAACGTTCTTTTTTGTAAGAGGGAATGAGCGTTGCTTTTTCTTGTATGAGGAAACGGCATTCCTACGGTATAAAGCAGTCTGTGAGGATGCACAGCTCCCACCGGCGCACGTGGAAGAGCTATAATGGATGAATGGCTTGTTGGGGATGGTTTTGTGGGATGGCTTGTTCGGAATGGCTTAGTGGGATGGCTTGTTCGGAATGGCTTAGTGGGATGGCTTGTTCGGAATGGCTTTGTGGGAATGGACTGGTGGGAATGGCTTAGTGGGATGGCTTGGTAGGAATGGCTTTGTGGGAATGATTTAGTGGGAATGGACTGGTGGGAATGGCTTAGTGGAATGGTTTGGTAGGAGTGGTTTTGTGGAATGGACTGGTAGGAATGGCTTTGTTGGATGGACTGGTGGGAATGACTTAGTGGGAAGGGACTCAGTGGGAATAGATTTGTGAACGACTGGGCATATTTTTTAGGTGGGGCAGGCCTTTTTCATCCTTTTGTTCATAGTAAAACGAAAAGGATGAATTGATATTAGCTTATTTTCATACTTATTTGGATATTTTTTAAAATGGATTGAAGAGATATGGTAAGGAATTCATCCTAAAACAACATTTTCCCGTAGTTAGATGAATGAAGGTTAATGAAATAAAAATCTTTCAGCTAAGGGGATTCATACTTAATAAGCTGTTTATCCAATATGGATGAAAACTTATAAATTTGTTCTCATCCTAATATAAGATAAATGGCAAAAGGGATGAATTCAACTAATTTTCCGTTCATCCAATATTTGATTTATTTGTAGTCAGGATGAATTGAAGCTTGCAAGCTTAAAGTGTGTCTATACAGCAAGCAACAAATCAACGATAAGCAACAAAAATCGACAAGCAACAATCAACGATAAGCAATAAAAATCGACAAGCAACAAATCAACGATAAGCAACAATCAACGATAAGCAATAAAAATCGACAAGCAACAAATCAACGATAAGCAACAATCAACGATAAGCAATAAAAATCGACAAGCAACAAATCAACAATAAGCAACAAAAATTCACAAACAATAATCAACAGCAAACAAGAAAAATCGACAAGCAACAACCAATAGCAAGAAACTATAATCGACAAACAACAATCAACAACAAGAAATAACAAGAAACAACTAACAGCAAACAACAACCAGCAGCAAATAACAATTACCAACAATCATAAAAACACGAAAATAAAACAGTATTGACATACAATATGATAAGTGCTATTATCAAACCCTATTATTTTATATTCTGTATCGCAGACTCTGCAAATCATTCCATTTATGAACGAAAAACTTAAAAGGCGTTATTGATATTGATTAACATTAACACTTAAAAATGACCCGAGTCCATTTTATTTAACAATCAACAACAGAAAGGGCAATTTAATTAAATGAAAAAAAGATTTGATGACAGAGAGCAAGAGCTCAAAGACATTCTTAGTAAATGTAATTCTTTGATTGAGCAATTGCCGGAAGGAAGACTTAAGGTAATTCAAAAACAAGGAAGACCATATTATTACATCTGCGATGATAAGGGGGACAAGTCCTACAAATATCTTCATCGTGATGAGATTAATACTGCAAGAAAAATAGCTCAACGTGACTATGAGCAAAAGGTAAAAACGGCTGTGCAAAAGGAAATGACAGCAATAACAAAGTATTCAAAAACAATGCCGGAAACAACTTATGAGCATATATACGATAAGCTTGTATCAGGTCGAAAAATACTGGTTACACCTCACTTTGTTCCTGATAATGTATTCTTGGAAAAATGGCTTGCGGAACCATATGAATCCGGATACTTTGAGGATGGAATGCCTGAACATTATACAGATAATAATGAGCGTGTGCGTTCAAAATCAGAGGTTATTATAGCAAATACGCTTAATAAGCTGGGTATTCCATACAAGTATGAGTGTCCCATCTTTATAGGTAATAAGAAGGTTTACCCGGACTTTTCAATATTAAAAATGCCTCAGAGAAAAGTGATTTATTGGGAACACTTAGGGCTACTGGATGATGATGAGTATTTGGCAAGAAATATGGAAAAACTTGATAATTATGAATCTCACGGTTATTTTCTTGGAGACAATTTGATAATTACTCGAGAAACAAGCGAGAGGCCACTTAACTCAAAGCATGTTATGCGACTTATAGAACATTACTTGCTGTAGTGAAAAAGAGCAATATATGCTGAGTAGTTAAC
Source organism: Butyrivibrio sp. NATIVEDY162 (assembly GCF_045999815.1). Classification (GTDB taxonomy): domain Bacteria; phylum Bacillota; class Clostridia; order Lachnospirales; family Lachnospiraceae; genus Butyrivibrio. Next base: position 2,225,922 of record NZ_CP172573.1, on the reverse strand, counting down.
GGGACGCTGATGCTAAACTCTGTTGCTAAGCAGTAGAAGGAACGTTGTTGCTAAGCAGTAGAAGGAACGTTGTTGCTAAGCAGTGGAAGGAACGTTGTTGCTAAGCAGTGGAAGGAACGCTGTTGCTAAGCAAATGAATGAACGCTGTTGCTAAGTAAATGAAGGAACACCGTTGCTAAAGAGCTACTGGAACACTATTGCTAAGCAGATTATGGAACATTTTTTTGCCAAGTTGATGACAGAGTATCTCAAACCTAACCAGATAAAAATTGTAGTGTATTTTCCAAACTGTGGTATAATAGGCGTCGATGTTATTAATTGGCAGTGAGTCGGATTCCGACAGCTGACCATTATAGGAGGAAAAGATTATGAAAAAAAAGACTATTGCAACATTATTGGCTTTCGGTCTTGCATTTAGCATGATCGGATGCGGAGCAAAGACTGAGACTGCAGAACCTGCAGCAGAGGCAGTTGAAGAGACTGCAGAAGAGAGCGCAGAGACAGCAGAAGAGACTGCTGATGCAGCTGAAGAAGACACAACTGCAGAAGAGACTGCTGATGCAGCTGAAGAAGACACAACAGCAGAAGAAACTGCTGACGCAGCTGAAGAAGACGCTACAGCAGAAGAAACTGATGAAGAAACAGAAAATGCAGACACAGAAGATGCTGCTGATGCAGCTACAGGCGAAGTAATGAGCCATGATGATTATATTGCTGCTGATGTTGATTCAGAGGTTACTATTGAGACTTACGTACAGGCTATGCAGGGCTGGTGGGAGAATGAAGGCGTTGGTAATGCTACATTCTACACACAGGATGAGGATGGTGCTTACTTCCTTTACAACATGCCTTGTTCAAAGGAAGAATACGACAAGCTTACAAAGGGAACAAAGATTAAGGTTACAGGTTATAAGTCAGAATGGGAAGGCGAAGTTGAGATCACAGATGCTAAGTTTGAAATCGAAGACGGAAGCTTTGAGGCTGAGCCTTTAGATGTAACAGCTTTACTTGCTGATGATTCACTTATCGACCACCAGAATGAATACGTATCATTTAAGGATATGGTAGTTGAGCCTTCTAAGGATGCAGATGGAAATGAAGTAGCTTTCCTTTACAACTATGATGGATCAGGTTCACAGGGTGATGACCTTTACTTCAATGTATCTGCAGATGGCAAGACATACACATTTACAGTAGAATCATATCTTTGCGACAAAGATTCTGATGTATACAAGGCAGTTGAAGCTCTTAATGTTGGCGATACTGTAGATATGGAAGGCTTCTTATACTGGTATCAGGGCGTTAATCCCCACATCACAAGTGTAACAGTTAAATAATTTTGTCCAAGTGAAAATCTCTTTTTCTTTGAGAGAACCATCTTTTTGGACTAATGAATGAAAAGGATGAATGAGCTGAAAGGCGAATTCATCCTTTTTTTGAGGATATGATCATATAATACGAGAAAATTTATGAGAATAATAATATCGAGAAAACTTACGAGAAAAAATATCGAGAAAATTTACGAGAATAATATGGAGAAAACTTACGAGAAAAAATTTCGGGAAAACTTACGAGGAATCTTCTCCAAAATACCTATATATAAAATCAAAAAATATTTAACATTAATCATATCCATGGTATAATAAACAAGTGCAAGCTACTACATATTGTGGTTTGCAGGGGCGAGAGTTGTATGAATGTTTGAATCCTATTTCTGATACGATGAAGATGATATCAGAAGCAGGGTGGTTTTGTTGGGGGAGTCATGGATTACGATTATTTGTCTTCAATTGTTTCAAACTATAGCAACTTAACATCACTGAGCACGCTTGGGGGAAGTGTGCTTGGTGGAAACTCATTAAGTACACTGAGCGATATTTCAGCACTAAACGGAGGTGCACTAAACGGAAATGCACTCAAGGGAAGCTCCTTAGACGGTAATGCTGCACTTAATGGAGTATCGGAACTGCTCAATTCAGATAGCGTGCTGGATTCAATAGATGGCACAAATTCACTGATAGGAGCTAATACATTCTCTGCCATTTTGGAAGCAGCAATGAAGTCAGCTGCAGGAACGATTACAAACAATGCCAATACAGAAGATGCTGATATTTCAACGAATATTAGTAAACAGGTTGAGGATAAGCTGGTAGGAATTGCCGGAGCAGGAACAGACTCAGCCCTTGAAGGCGAAGCCAGAAGCAATATGATTCTTCAGAATTATCTGTATACGGCAATGATGAAGGATTCACTTGAGAACTCTCTGACTGAAAAAGCAGACTTTACATCAGGCCTGTTCTCAGACCTTGCTGTAGGTGGTGAGGATGAAGACGGTTCATCTACACTCAGCGCTCTTAATGATAATACACTTGGTGCCATAGGTAACTATTCAGCATACAAGACGCTCCTTGATAAAACAGATTTAGGAGAGATTGCTGATGATGTGATTTCTTCATATGGTGGACAAGGATCTCTTCTTAGAGATATGCTGACCAGCCTTACCAGCGAGCTAAAGAATACTTCAACTTCTGAAGAAACTCAGGCACACAATAGAAATTATGACTCACATCTAAGGCTTCGATCCGCTGCATATCGTCGGGCGTAAGTGAAATGTGCTCAAGGTGCAGATTTCTTTGGATATGATCAGGGTTTGACGATTTTACTATGAAAACATGTCCCATCTGCTCATGCCAACGCAATATAATTTGCGGCACGGTTGTATGGTGCGACGTAGCAATATCAAGAAGAACCTCATTATGTAATAATAGAGCATTTCCGTTTCCAAGCGGATACCATGCTTCAAGCTGAATGTTTTCCGCATTCAGCTTTTTTTGTATATGACGCTGGTGAAGAAACGGGTGACATTCTATCTGATCCACACAGGGCTTTATATTTGCCATACTGCAGAGCTCGTCGATAGCTTTTTCCGTATAAAAATTACATACACCGATACCCCTGGCGAGACCTTCATCTACAGCCTTTTCAAGGTATTTCCAAGCGTTTTTCCATCCCTTAACAATAGGTGTGGTAATTAAAAGAAGGTCAACGTAATCCGTTCTAAGCTTCTTCAACGTGCGCTCAAGTGATTTTTGTGGAAGACTTTTTTTATAAAAAGAAGGATGGATTTTGGCAGTAATAAAAAGTTCAGCTCTCTCCACTGGTGACTCTGAAATAGCAAGGCCAATACTTTCCTCATTCAGGTACAGAGGCGAAGTATCGATTAGCCTGATCCCGGATTCCAGGGAATAGAGAACAACCTGTTCACAGATGTCAGGATCAGCAAGATTCCTAGTGCCAATTCCCTGAAGGGGCATTTCTATTTGGTTGTTTAGAAGAATAGTTTGCATAGTGTAACCTCTTTGATGAAAAAAGCAGGCGAAAAGCACAACTACAAAAAAGTCATAAAACTTCCAACAATTTTTCTCTGTCAACGGAAGCTATATATTTTCCAACAAGTTTGTACTTCTCAGACATCTCAGCAGGAATGGTGTAATCTGATAACATATTGTAAATTGCTGCTGCATTATCGTAGTCGAAAGCCTCCATCAGCTCGCGGATATTGTCAAAAGCGGAGGCGAGTTCATCGGATGCAATAAGAGGAAGGTTCCTGTCAGGAATAGCATCTGCCTGCTCTAATCCAAAAGCTTTCATACAATCATCAAGCATATGCAACAGAGTTACTGTGTTACTTCGTATTTCGCTACCTATACTATCACGCGAATCTGCAGAACCGGCATATTCTTCGTTCTTATCATTTGAATCAAGTTTTGAATCAAGCCATTTATTGCCAAGCATTTCGAGGGCTTCAGCCTGCTCTGACAGAGCTTCTGCGCCAATTATCCTTGCGGAGCTTTTAAGAGAATGAACCTGAATAGTGAAGTTCTTGATATCGCCAGCGGATTCATACTCCTTTATCATCTTGTATTTGTCTGACAGGTTCGACTTGAAATCTTCTATAACTTCAAGCGCAAGCTCTTCATCACCGCAGTTTCGGATAGCAACATCGATGTCTATGCCCTTAAATTCCTTAAGCTTACGCATGGCAGGAGAATTCCCACCCGAACTAGCATCCCGGATAGAGTTACCGGAATCCTCTTCCAAGCCAGCATCCTGCATAGAACTACCCGAAATTCCCTCAAAGCCAGCATCCTGCATAGAGTTGCCTGAATTACCATCCAAGCCTGCATCCCTCTTAGCATTATCGGAATCCCCTGCCAAAGCAACCTTCTCTGCGGGCAGATACTGGATCAGCATATTTTCAAGTCTCGCAGGGTCTATTGGCTTAGAGATATAATCGGCAAAGCCTGCGTCCAGATAGTATTCGCGGGCTCCTGCGACAGCATTTGCGGTAAGAGCAATGCAGATTGTGTCATTGTTGAGATTATCAGGAAGCTCCTTCATGGCAGCAAGGGTTTCAATCCCATCCATCTCCGGCATTCTGTGATCCAGGAAAATGAGATCATATTTTTCATCGGTGACAAGCCTGAGTGCTTCTTTTCCGCTCTGAGCAGTTTTTATCTGCACCAATGTCTTCTTCAAGAGACCCTTTATTACGGTCAGATTCATACTGGTATCATCGACAACAAGAATTCTGGCAGAAGGTGCTGTAAAGGACTCATGATATGCTTTTCTGGTGCTTACAGTCTCCTTGTAGCGCTTTTCAAAATCACCGATGGGCTCAGGATCACAGACCTTTTGTAATACGGTAAATGAAAAATCGGAGCCCTCTCCATAAACACTTTTTACAACAAGTCTGGTATCCATGAGTGCAAGCAGCTTTTTAACGATGCTCATGCCAAGGCCGGTCCCCTCGATAGAACGATTGCGGATTTCTTCAATACGCTCAAAAGGAGAATACAGTTTCTGGATATCCTCTTCCTTAATACCGATTCCGGTATCAACTACCCTGACAGTAAGGGCGATGGAGGAATCAGCCATCTCTTTATATGAAAACTCCAGCGTAACACTTCCTTTTTCGGTATACTTTACGGCGTTGGTAAGGATGTTTGTTGCGCACTGCTTTATCCTGATCTCATCACCATATAGGAGATCAGGTATATCTTCATCAACAACCACCTTTAGCTCAAGGCCTTTATCGCTTGCGCGGCGTGAGATCATGTTAACAAGATCATTGATTACAGAGCTAAGATTGTACTGAACCGGAAGGATTTCCATTTTGCCTGCTTCTATCTTGGAAAAATCCAGAATGTCATTAACCAGCGAAAGCAAGGTGTTTCCGGCACTTTGGATAGTATTTGCATACTCTATTGTCTGCTGCTCGTCGCTTTCTCTTAAAATCATCTCGTTCATTCCGAGCACAGCATTTATAGGAGTTCGTATCTCGTGAGACATATTTGATAAAAATGACGACTTTGCTTCGCTGGCTGCCTCAGCAACCCGCAAATCCTCTTTTAAACGCTGCTCCTCCTGAATGCGCTCGATGTAGCCTGTAACCTCATTTAAAGTGATCATCATCGCGTAGTAAAGCTCTGTGATTTCATCGTGAGTATTTATGGGAGAAGCCTTCACAGTCTGGAGATATTCCGTGCGATTTTCATCAGTAGTGTCGGTGAACTTGAGCATATAAGAAGCTAGCTGCCCTATTGGAGTTCCAATCATTGTCTTGGAATAATAATTGATGGTGGAGGCGATGGGTACTGCGATACTTAGCTCCATAAACATTAGCTTTACGGTGAATGCCAGACCATAATTATTATATCTGAAAATCATGTCATCACTAAGTCTCTGGGCGTGCTGAAGACCATCGTTCATCATATGGCGCAGATCGGGAAACAGAATATTTATGAAAACTATTGAAAAAGAACCAAGAAGAAGGGCTTCGATGATTATTATCGAAGTGATTTTTATACTTAACTTGGTTTTCTTCAGAGAGTTCTGGAAAAGCAGGTTTTCAACATACTCTCTTGTGTACATATATCCCAGAGGGAAAATGCGCTTAACAAAGTCGGGGGCATGATTGAAAAACAAATAGAAGAAAATGCAGCTCAAAATACATGAGTGCATAGGTGTCGAGGCGTGATTAAAAAACTTGTCAAAGCTACCGGAAGTGAAGTCATAGGCGAGAATCATATCATGATTAAAAAACTCAAAAAACAGACTTACAAGGTAACTGATAACAAAGGCTAATACTGTCTTTATTTTTGACCTGAACCACCTGTACTGGGAGAACATCGAATACAAAAAAAGAAGTGCCATGTAAGCAGTTAACAGGTAGGTGTTATCTCCATCTACAAAAATTGCCGTGATAAAAAGAATAAGGTAGGCATTAAGCGCAAGATAATAACCATATAGCGCGGCAATGGCTATAAAAGGGATATAAGAAAAGTTAAACATAAGACCATAATGGTGCAGAATCAGAAAGCCCGGTGAAAAATATACATAAAACATCAGGCCGATCAAAGAAAACAAGATCAGTACATAAAGTGTTCTTATCAGAAATTTGCTTTTCATAAATCTATCAGGCATCTAAGCACCTCACAGTAAAATCTTACAGAATAATCTTAGCAAAAGCAGTTTTTACAATTCAATTATGCAAATATGTAATTTCGTTAATTTTTTATAAAAATCCTGGAAGGTATCTCGAATAGTCAAATTGTGGTAGAATTACCAAAGATTTATTTACGCGAAAGTATGAGACTGACGGAGATTCGTTCATGTCCATCCGGTATTCGCAGGGAATTTAGCTAAGAAAAATGCACAGACGCAAGGTGACAACGGTAGAAAATGGGATTTTGTAAAGGACATCCTCTGATTATTAACGGAAGGATTTTTACACAGAAAATAACCGGCGTTCAGCGCTATGGAATTGAGATTGTCAGGCAGATTGACAGGCTTGTTGAACCGGGAGAAGTGATACTTGCCATTCCGCAGAGAGCTTTAACTTGTGACGTGGAGTTTTCAAACATCGAGACAGTAGTTGTGGGAAAACGAAGAGGTAACCTGTGGACTCAGACAGACCTGCCGCTGTTTGCATACAGGCAAAAAGGGACAATCCTTAGTCTTGCCGGAATTGCGCCGATATTAAAGCCTGACTTTGTCACAGCTCATGATATATCATTTATCCGCTATCCCCGGTCTTACAAAAAAATGTTCCGGTGGATGTACAGAATCGGATATCGCCTTACCCTTCAGAGAGCAAGGCGGATTATTACGGTTTCAGAGTTTAGCAGAAACGAGCTGATGGACTATTACAGACTTAAGGAAGACAGATTTATAATTGCTGGTAATGCAGCAGACCACCTGTTAAGGTATGAAAAGGATAGAAATCTTGATGCAGAGAAATCAGTTTTAAATGCATTTAACATACATAAGGACGAAAAATACTACCTCACGGTTGGAAGCTCAAACATCCACAAGAATCAGGACTTTATAATGAAACTTGCAGCCCGCTATCCTGATAGGAAATTTGTCATAGCTGGTGGCAGTAGCGCAGGTTCTTTTAATAATAAAAAAGATGCGCATTGTGTAAGCAAGAAGAATGCTGTAATGGCAACAAATAGCCGGACAAACCTGATTTTCACAGGCTATGTTACAGATAATGAACTTAGTAATTTATATAAAAATGCCTATGCCTTCATTTTCCCATCGTTATATGAAGGATTTGGTATACCACCATTAGAGGCTATCTACATGGGAGTAAGGCACATTGCACTTGCTGACATCCCGGCTCTTAAAGAGATATATCCTGTAGGATGCTATTTTTTTGATCCGGGAGATGTTTCTAAATTCGATATGGAAGCCCTCGATTATAATGGGGATGGCGATGTAGAAGCCCACGATGGTAAGGGTTCTGGAGATATAGAATCTTCCGATGGTAAGGGCTCTGGCGACATAAAACCTCCGGATGGTAAAGTTTCTGGCGAAATAAAAGTCTACGGTGATAAGGTTTCTGGTAATATAGATTCTCTCGAAGATAAGGGCTCTGACGATAAACAAACCCTCGATGAAAAAGGCGAGAGGAAAATGAATAATCCAGATGTAAATAGTCTGAGTAAGAATGAGAGAGAGAATAAATACTTAGATACAACAAAGAAAGATTACTACTTAAACAAGTACACCTGGGAAAAATCAGCAAGTGCAATCATTGACAGCATCAGATGAATGATGTACATGAGCTTATAACATGTCAACATATAGGGGAACAAAATATAAATGAGAGTTGCAATCGTACATGACTGGTTGCCCTTCATGGGCGGCGCAGAGAATGTGATCATAAATATGCATGAAGTTTTTCCTGAGGCTCCGATCTATACATCCATGTGCAACAGGATGAACATGCGTGGAGCGCTTCGTGATGCAGACATACGCACAACCTTCCTTCAAAAGACAGATAAGAAAATGCTAAACCACAGGAGGCTTTTTCCGTATATGCCCACCGCCATGGAGAGCATAGACCTAAGGGGTTACGATGTGGTAATAAGCAGCAGCACCAGCGTTGGGAAAAGCGTTATCACAGGACCTGATACCCTGCATATCTGCTACTGCAATACTCCCATGAGATATGCCTGGGAGCAGAGGCACAACTATATAGGGCCTCTTGTTGGTAAGGGCGGCTTTAAAAACAGAATGATCTCATATTTCATGACCTTCATGCGAGTGTGGGATTATGCCACCTCAGCTCGCGTCGATGTATTTGTGGGTAACTCAGTAAATGTGGCAAAACGTATTCGCAAGTATTATAGAAGGGATGCTTATGTAATACACTGTCCTGTAAGAACGGCTATGTTCCACACGACGAAGGAAGATGGTGGATTTTTTCTATGTGTATCAAGGCTTCAGGAATATAAAGGCATCGAGCTTGCAGTGAAGGTGTGCTCAGACAATAACCTCCCTCTGTACGTTATAGGAACAGGCCCCATGAAGGAGAAGCTTGAAGCTATGGCGGGGCCTACTGTGAAATTTCTGGGATTTGTGGACGATGATGAGCTAAAGGACTATTATGCAAGGTGCAAGGCACTCATTTTCCCCGGAGTCGAGGATTTTGGGATAACACCACTTGAAGCTCAGGCCAGCGGAAGGCCGGTCATAGCCCTTGGAAAGGGAGGAATTCTTGAAACTGTTATCGAAAACGAAACCGGTGTCTTTTTTGATGAGCCGACACCTAATTCCCTATTGGAGGCCATCCGCAGATTTGAGAGCATGACCTTTGATAAGGAAAAAATAAGAGCACATGCTCTGGAATTTGATGAAAGTGTTTTCAAGGACAGATTAAAAAGGTTTGTCGAAGAACAATATCGGATTTTCAAGGAAAAGCAGATGGAAGGGATTACCGTATATAAATAGAATTTTTTAGAAACAGGCAAGAGAACATAGATGGATTCAACCATAGACAGATTAAAAGAGCTTTATTACTACCGCGAAATGATTTTCACGCAGGTACACCGAAACCTCAGGGGAAGATACAAGGGATCTGCCCTTGGTTTTTTGTGGACATTTTTAAATCCGCTGTTTCAGCTGATTGTATACACCATTCTCTTTTCAGTGATACTTCGAAGTCCTGAAGAGCAGTACTCTCTGTTCTTGTTTGTGACACTGATTCCCTGGATATTCTTTGGCACATGCATGAGTGAAGGGTGCGGATGCCTTAGGGACGCGGAGGATATGATAAAGAAGGTTTATTTTCCCCGGGAAGTAATACCAATATCATATGTTGTAAGCCAGTTTATCAACATGCTGCTGTGTTTCATTATAGTATTTGTGGCACTTTTCATAGCAGGAAGACTAGATAAACCTGCAGTTTTAATATATCTTCCACTTATCATGCTGATCGAGCTTAGCCTTGCGCTTGGTCTTGTGTTCGTGTTCAGCGCCTGGACGGTATATCTTAGGGATGTAAAATATATGCTTTCTATCATAACAATGGCCTGGCAGTTTATGACACCTGTAATGTATTCTGTGGACATGATACCTGATAATCTTCGCGGGATTTTCTACTTGAACCCCATGACATCGGTAATTGTAGCTTACAGAGATATCCTGTACTATCAGCGTGCTCCCAGGATCGGGACACTTTCACTTGCGTGCTTTATGGGCATCTTCTTTCTTACTGTTGGATGGCACTTATTCAACAAGCTGAAGAGAAAATTTGCAGAATACCTGTAAGCATGTGTAGGATGTTTCGAGAGCAGACACATAACATCGACTGAAGATGTCTTTATGGGTGATGGAAGATGAAATGCCTTATGCTGGTGGAATTACCTTTGGGGCAGATAGCTGAAATGCCTTATGCCGGGGAAATGTCTTTTGAGTTGATAGATGAAATGCCTTATGCTGGTGGAAATGTCTTATGCCGGTGTAAAATTCCTTTGGCTGATAGATGAAAGTGTAGCAGGAGTAATGATGCAGGACGAATATTCCATTGAAGTAGATAATATAAAAAAGAGTTTTAAAGTCTTTTATGACAGAGGCTTTACACTAAAGGAGGCGTCACTTTTCAAGAAGAGGCGAAGCTATGAGATGCGCTCGGTGATTGACGGTCTTAGCTTCAAGGTGAAGAAGGGCGAAGCTGTAGCGCTGATCGGGCACAACGGCTGCGGAAAAAGTACAACTCTCAAAATGCTTACTCGCATTCTATACCCCGATTCAGGACAAATAAAAATGCGAGGCAGAGTTTCAAGCCTCTTAGAGCTTGGGGCAGGCTTTCATTCTGATATGACGGGCCGCGAGAATATTTTTATAAACGCAGCTATATTCGGGCTGACTCACAAAGAAATCAAGGCAAGAATGGACGACATAATTGAGTTTTCCGAGCTTGGTGACTATATCGATAATCCTGTTAGAACCTACTCATCAGGAATGTATATGAGACTTGCCTTTGCGGTTGCCATTAACGTTGACGCTGACATACTCCTAATAGATGAGATACTAGTTGTGGGGGATGCTGCTTTTCAGGAAAAATGCTTTGACAAGCTTGAGGAAATCATAGGGCGTGGAACTACAATTGTTCTGGTATCACATGACTGGGAGCAGATAGAGAGAGTCTGCAACAGATGCATTTGGATCTGTGACGGCAAAGCAAAGGCTGAGGGCAAACCCTCCGAGATCAGACCTGAATATATGAGCTACCTGAAATCGAGAAGGGATAATCCTGATAATAGTTCGCAGCAGGGATGAGCAGCAGGAGTGAGGTGTTTTCTACAATAGTTCGCAGCAGGGATGAGTAGAGCGAAGGAGGTATTTTCTACAATAGTTCGCAGCAGGGATGAGTGGAGCGAAGGAGGTATTTTCTACAACAGTTCGCAGCAGGGATGAGTGGTGTGAAGGAGGTATTTTCTACAATAGTTCGCAGCAGGGATGAGCAGCACGAGAGAGGCATTTTCTACAATAGTTCGCAGCAGGGATGAATGGTGTGAGGAAGGCATTTTCCGCGAGCTGGATTGTAAGTATAGAAAATTTGATGCGGGTGCTTACATAAATTCATCCTTTATGACAGAAATAACCAAATTGGATGAACTGATTTTGCACTTTGTTCATCCTGATATGATAGAACTCAACAAAAGGATGAAAGGTGTATTGTCATAATTCATCCATATCTGAGTATTAGACTAAAATGGTTGAATAAAATAATAATCTACAAAAAAAGTTAGGCGGCAAATTCATCCTTTTAGGGAAATCTAAGACTTTCGGATGAAAAGACATAAAAAGCAATTCATCCAAAAGAAAAGAAATAGTCAGGAAGGATGAAAAGGCATCAGAACTCATTCATCCAAAAGAGAAGAACCGGTCAGATAAGATGAAAAACCATGGATGGGCAACAAAAGTCATTAAAAACAATTCATCCAAAACAGAAGAAACAGCCAGACAGGATGAAAAAGCTTGAACGGACAACAACAGGCAACAAAAGACAGCAAAAAGCAATTTATCCAAAAGAGAAGACCTGGTCAGCCAGGATGAAAAACCATGAACAGGCAATAAAAAACAATTCATCCAAAAGAGAAGAACCAGTCAGATAAGATGAAAAACCATGGACGGGCAACAAAAGTCATTAAAAACAATTCATCCAAAACAGAAGAACCAGACAGACAGGATGAAAAAGCTTGAACGGACAGCAACAGGCAACAAAAGACAGCAAAAAGCAATTCATCCAAAACAGAAGAAACAATCAGACAAGGACGAAAACGCTATAAATGGGGAAAAGAATTAGTTTAAGCAAAAAAGAAAAGAATATTCTTGTATTGGTTGTAATACTGCATACCATGCTGCTGTATGTCATATCATCATATAGCAAAGCTATGGAAACCTACGCAGATGAGCTGATTTACTACGATATGGCAAAAAGTATCTTTGAGGGAACAGGTTTGCAGCTGCACGGGGTAAGGCTCCCGTTTTCTAAGCTTGGTTATAGCTTTGTACTCCTGCCAACATTCCTGATAAATGATGTGACTGCAAGAGTTAAAGTCATAATGCTCATTAACTCTATTTTGATGTCGGCACCAATACCTATCACATATCTAATTTGCCGTGAACTAAATGTAAAACGAAGCTACCTTCTTACGGCAGTTTTGCTGATAGCAATTTGGCCGGACGTAGTAATTTCGGGGACATTTATGTCGGAAAATTTGTTTTTTCCATTATGCTGCTTGTGCTTTTATTTTGTACTGCTCTCATATAAGTATAAAAAAATCAGCTATGTGATAGCAGCAATAATACTATCAATATTGGCTTATTTTACAAAAGAAATCGGAATATGTGTTTTACTAAGTTATGTTGCTGCTGAAATTATTTTTTCTATAAAAAAAAGAGACTTATCAATAAAAACACAAAAGAAAAAAATACCTGCAAAAACTGTACTGCAAAATAGAAATATAGCGATTTTCATCATATCTGCGTGCGTTATTCTGATAGTCATCTTCTTTGGTGTTTTCTCCAACACCTACATAGAAAGCGGTGCGCTGGATTTTTCATACCTTACAGATTACAAGATGATACTTTATCTGCTTTATGCGCTACTATATTACCTGGTTGCAGTGATGCTGTCATTTTATGTCCTTCCGGTTTTGATGCCGTTGCTTAATCATAAAAAGCTATCAAAGGAAGCTGCCAAATTCTTGCTATATACAGTACTTCTCTACCTTTGTTCAATTCTTGTAATAGTGATGACGATTACTGTCAAAGAGGATTATGGTAAACTGATTCCTGCGGTTCATCTAAGGTATCTGTCACAATTGGCACTGCCATTTATTTGTATATTCTTTGCAGGATTGTCTAATGATGATAAACTTGAGAATAGGGATTTGAAGGTATTTGTGCCATTGATGCTTATGGCAGGGCTCATATTTAAAGGCGTTTACAGCACTTGTACCACAGGTAATGTGGCGCTGCTGTACATCTATCCCTTAAGGAAAATTGTACCTGATACGAAACTGGCGGCTGCAAAAGTTATGGGGCTGGCAGCTGCAGAAGTTACGGAACCGGCAGTTGCTGAACTGAACACTATCGGGATGCTACTTAAGAATGTGAAGATCATTTATAACAGCGGAGCTGTAACGGCTGCTATATTCCTGATTATGCTACTGCTTTTTTATCATCTCTATAATAAGAATAAAAGCCATGCCATTAGATTATTTACAATATTTGCATCGCTTTTATCAGCTATAAACATAGCTATGGGACTAAGAAATGTACATGCCACATACCATGTTGAAGGCGACCTTATAGCAGAGATGACAGAGATTGATGAGTATTTTAAAGAAAATCACCTTGAGAACTCAAATGTTGCCTTTGTAACTGACAGCCAGTTTTCAAAGGAAGCCAAGGTCTATGACTTGTACTTCAGGTCTGCGGATAAGGAATACATGATAAAAAGAGAGGACCTGGAACGAGCTCTGGATGGCGAGCAGATAACAGAGCCGGTATGGGGAACAACATATACACCGGAGAAGATTGATTATATTATTTTACCGGGAAATATCCAAGAGAGTAATGAGGAAAGCCTGAACATCCCCGCAGCATTTTGCTATGAAAAAATATCAGGCAACAACTATGTGGTATATAAGAATACTGACTGAAGCAAAAACAAAAGCATATAAAAGTACTAACTGATGCAAAATGCTCAAAGTGGATAAGAACGCAAACTGAAGCAAAAGCCAAAAGAGTATAAAAGCACTAACTGATGCAAAAGCAAAAAGAGTATAAGAACACTATATAATATCATAGGCTCATAATCATGAGCTATGCTAAAACAAATAGAAACATTTTTATATCCTGCACGACAGGACGGGAGGAATAATTCACATAAATGGGAACAACTAAGAAAAAGTCCGATGTACTCATAATCATCCCTGCCTACAATGAGGCGGATAATATAGAGAACATCGTGGATGAGATCACAACCGGATATCCGCAGTATGATTATGTGGTAGTCAACGACGGATCATCTGATAAAACAGCCAAAATTCTGAAAAAGAGAGGCTACAATCACATAAACTGCCCGATTAATCTTGGCATAGGCGGAGCCATTCAGACCGGTTACAGATATGCTAAGGAGAAGGAATACAAGATAGCAGTTCAGATTGATGGAGATGGACAGCATGATCCTGCTTATATAGAAAAAGTCGTTGCTCCGATATTGGCTGACGAGGCTGATTATGTCATAGGCTCCAGATTTGTAGGAGATGAGACAGAAGGCTTTAAGAGCTCCACCACAAGGCGCATTGGAATAAGATTTTTAAGCGGACTTATAGCAATCCTTTGCCTTAGGAAAATAAAGGACGTGACCAGCGGTTTCCGTGCGGTCAACAAATTTTTTATTGATGTGTTTGCAGATAACTATCCAATCGACTATCCTGAGCCGGAAGCAATTATGGACGCTGTCATGCGCAGAAAGAGGATATTGGAACTTCCTGTAGTTATGAGGGAGCGCGAAACCGGCAAGAGTTCAATCAATTTAAAAAGGTCTGTATATTACATGATAAAGGTTTCACTGGACATCATAGTCTGCAGAATCAGCTATGGAATCAGAAGATAATTCCATGCAGGATCAGCTATGGAATCAGAAGATAATTCCATGCAGGATCAGCTATGGAATCAGAAGATAATTTCATGCAGAATCAGCTATGGAATTAGAAGGTAACTCTGTGCAGGATCAGAAGATAATCTTATACAGATAAATACGCAGAAGAGACCATAATACATGACTTCTTGCGGACAAAAGAGAAAAATGTCCGCAAGAATCTGGCTTTGCTAGATACGGTTTCTGTTTTTTTGAAGAAAAACAAAAATCTATAGATTTGTGGAGAAAAAAACATATGACAAGAATAATTCCTATAAGGCTTACCATAGTCCTTATATTTGCTATAATTTCATACTTTACCATCATTCTGGTACTGCTAAAGCACAGAATGCTCAACATGAAATACACACTCCTGTGGCTCCTCACAGGTGTGGTTATGTTGATACTTGTGCTAAATCCTGAGATTCTCATATGGGCTATAGGACTCGTTGGCATGACAAGCGCCATGAACGGCCTGTTCGTATCGTTTATTGCATTTTTGATCCTACTTGTACTCTCGCTCACCAGCATCGCATCCAGACAGGCGGGGCGCATCACCAAACTCATCCAGACACAGGGGCTTCTGGAAAAAAGAGTGAGGGAGCTTGAAGACAGGCTAGAGGAGATGAATGACACGGAAGATAGTGAGTAGGTTCCGGAAAGGAAGTTCTGATAGGGTGATATAATAGTGAAAAACAAGAAGTTCAAATGAAGGAGGACGCACTATGGATAACAAGGCTATGTACAAACTGTCGTATGGATTATTTGTTCTGACTGCAAAAGTGGGTGATAAGGAAAACGGCTGCATCACAAACACTGCCATTCAGGTAGCTTCTGAGCCAAATCAGATATCATTTGCCGTTAACAAGGCCAATTATACTCATGATATGGTCATGCAGACGAAAAAATGCAACATATCGGTTATCAGCGAGGCGGCTGACTTTGAGCTTTTTAAGCACTTCGGCTTCCAGTCGGGAAGAGATGTTAATAAATTTGAGAACTTTACTGACTGTAAATATGCAGAAAATGGCATTCCTTACATAACCCAAGGGACCAATGCCTATTTCTCGATTGATGTGCAGCAGACCGTAGACCTTGGATCACATACACTTTTCATAGGTGTGCCTACAGCAATGGAAGTCCTTGATACTACTGCGTCTGCAACCTATAGCTACTATCAGGACAACATTAAACCCAAGCCTGAGGCAGTTGGCACAACCCCTAAGGGCGAGACCATCTGGCGCTGCAAAATCTGCGGCTACGAGTGGGTAGGCGAGGAACTTCCGGATGATTTCATCTGCCCTGTCTGCAAACATCCTAAGGCTGATTTTGAGAAGATTGTGAGATAATGAAAAAAAAATCCTATGGCTTGCCCCGTACGCACCTTATTCCAAGGTGCGTCATGCGGGCGGCAAGAATATGAATTGCAAAAAGCTCTTTGAATTCTAACAGTAATAGGTGGAGAATTATTATGTCAATTTATTTAAATCCCTCAATACAGGCATTTGAAGAAGCAGTTAATTCTGATATCTATGTTGATAAAACTGAAATGATACTGGATATTAACAATGTAATAGGGACCAGGCAGAAATATATAAGCGTATCTCGTCCTAGAAGATTTGGTAAAACTATGGCCGCAGACATGCTTTGTGCTTATTATGGAAAAAATAAGGAAGCAGAAAGTCTTTTTGAGCAAAGAAAAATTGCTAAGAAGAGTCCTGATGAGTGGGATAAGTATTTAGGAAAATATGATGTAATAAGACTTTTAATGACTGATTTTATTAAACTGGACAGAGAAGTTCCTGAATCTATCGGAATTCTGATGAACAGAATTCTGGGCGAGCTATCAGAGATGTATCCGGATGTAAAATATGATGATAAAGATCTGTTCTATAGCCTTGAAAAGTTTTATGTAAAATCAAAAACACAATTTGTGATTGTGATAGATGAGTGGGATGCTGTTTTTCGTATACGAAAAGATGATGTTGAAGGCCAAAAGGTTTATTTAGATTTCCTTAGAGATTTATTGAAGGACAGAGTTTATCTTGCTCTTGCCTATATGACAGGCATTTTGCCCATAAAAAAATATGGTGAACATTCTGCGCTCAATATGTTTGATGAGTATTCTATGATTTCACCGATGGCACTTGCAAAATATACGGGATTTACAACCCGGGAAGTTGAAGAGCTTTGTGAAAAGTACAATATGGACAAGAAGTCCGTTAAAGAATGGTATGACGGATATATTGTTTCGGAAAACATACCGCTTGATAAAAGGGAACTCTTCAGGCAGGGAAAATATGATGAACATTTAATACAAATCTTTGGACCATTATCCGTAGTTAAGGCTATGCGTAGTGGAGTTATAGGCAATTATTGGAATAATACTGAGACCTATGAGGCTTTGGCTGACTATATCCGGATGGATTATGATGGCTTAAGGGAAGCAATTACACTGCTCATGGATGGAAATAGGCTAAAAGTCAATTTTTCAAAGTACCAAAATGATATGACGACTTTTCAGAGTAAAGATGATATTTTGACGCTGCTTATTCATCTTGGATATTTGAGTTATGATGCGGAATCTGAAGAGACGTTCATTCCGAATAAAGAAATTATGGAGGTGTTTAAGGATTCTACCAGCGATGAAACATGGGTGGATTCATTTGTGGCACTAAAGAAATCAAAGGAGTTATTAGAGGCGACGTGGAACTGCGATGAAAATAAGGTTGCTGAGTTAGTAGAACTGTCGCACGATAGGGCAGACAAAAAGACCTATAATAATGAGGCTGCGCTAAGCTATGCAATAATGCATGCATATTATGCGGCACAGGCTTGCTATACTGAAATCAGAGAACTTGATACGGGAAAAGGATATGCAGATATAGTATTTGTCCCTGCTCCAAAATATAGTAATAAGCCGCTTATCATTATTGAATTAAAGAATGGGAAGAGTCCGGAAGATGCAATGCAACAGATTATCGACAGAGATTATGCCGGTCGCTTTGCTCACTATAAAGGAAATATAATTGCCTTGGGAATAAATTATGACGGCAGTTTAAAAAGTACAGATAAGAATTATAAAAAGCATTCTTGTGTGATAAGAAAATTTTAATCTTACAGATGATAGCTTCTGCTATGTGACACCCCACTAGATAATTACTCCAATATATGATAGATTATATCCGTAGGTCAAAGCACTGTTTGATAGGGGAAAGTCAAACAGTGCTTTGTGATGTTCAAAAAATACATAGGAGATAAACAATTATGAAGGGAATAATCCTTGCCGGAGGTTCCGGAACAAGACTGTATCCATTAACAAGAGCGATTTCAAAGCAGATTATGCCGGTTTATGACAAACCCATGATTTACTACCCTTTATCAACACTTATGCTTGCTGGTATAAGAGAAGTACTTATTATTTCAACTCCAAGAGACCTTCCTATTTTTGAAGACCTCTTCGGAACAGGCGAGCAGCTTGGAATGTCATTCTCATATGCAATACAGGAGCAGCCAAGGGGACTTGCTGATGCATTTATAATCGGTGAGAAATTCATTGGAAGCGACTCTGTGGCACTTGTACTTGGAGATAACATCTTCTATGGTCAGAGTTTTAGTAAGCTTCTTAAGGATGTTGCATCAAGAGAAAAGGGCGCAACAATATTCGGATATTATGTCCGTGATCCCAGAGAATACGGCGTTGTTGAGTTTGATGAAAACGGAAAGGCTCTTTCAATTGAGGAAAAGCCCGAGCATCCCAAGAGTAACTATGCTGTGCCGGGACTTTATTTCTATGATAATGATGTAATAGAGATTGCTAAAAACGTAAAGCCATCCGCAAGAGGAGAAATCGAGATAACAAGTGTAAATAACGAGTATTTGCGTCGTGGAACACTTCGCGTTGAAACCATGGGACGAGGCTTTGCATGGCTTGATACAGGAAATCACGATTCGCTCCTTGATGCAGCTGACTTTGTTTGTGCTTTCCAGAAAAGGCAGGGACTATATGTTTCATGTATAGAGGAGATTGCCTACAAGAGAGGATTTATTGATAAGGAACAACTCCTTAAATTGGCAGAACCACTTATGAAGACCGATTATGGCAAATATTTGCAAGAGATTGCAAACGGACTTTAAATAAGTACAAAGAACCCTATGAAAGGAAAAAATATGAGAACTTATCTTGTTACAGGCGGTGCCGGATTTATCGGTTCCAACTACATTCATTACATGTTTAAAAAGTATGATAACGAAATTCGTATTATAAATGTTGATGCACTTACATACGCAGGCAACCTTGAGAATCTCAAGGATGTTGAGGGCAGAGATAACTATACATTTGTAAAGGCTAATATCTGCGACAGAGACGCCATCAACAAGATTTTTGAAGAGAATGACATTGACCGTGTTGTCCACTTTGCAGCTGAGAGCCATGTAGACAGATCTATCGTTAATCCTGAGATCTTTGTTGAGACAAACGTACTCGGAACAGCTACAATGCTTAACGCAGCTAAGAAAGCCTGGGAGCTTTCCGATGGTTCATTTAAGGAAGGAAAGAAGTTCCTTCACGTAAGTACAGATGAGGTT
This sequence comes from Butyrivibrio sp. NATIVEDY162, assembly GCF_045999815.1. Classification (GTDB taxonomy): domain Bacteria; phylum Bacillota; class Clostridia; order Lachnospirales; family Lachnospiraceae; genus Butyrivibrio. The sequence goes on along the minus strand of NZ_CP172573.1, from coordinate 2,206,325 downwards.
TACGGCTCACTTCCTGAGGATCCTGATGCATATTTCTATGAAACAACACCTTATGATCCTCACAGCCCTTACTCAGCTAGCAAGGCAAGCTCAGATATGCTCGTTAAGGCTTACATGGATACTTACAAGTTCCCTGCAAATATCACAAACTGCTCAAACAACTACGGACCTTACCAGTTCCCTGAAAAGCTTATTCCTCTCATGATCCACAACGCTCTTGAAGGAAAGGCACTTCCGGTTTACGGTGATGGTAAGAACGTTCGTGACTGGCTCTATGTTGAGGATCACGCTAAGGCAATCGACATGGTTCAGGAAAAGGGCAGACTTTTTGAGACTTACAATATCGGCGGTCACAATGAGAAGCAGAACATCGAGATAGTTGAGACAATAATAGATGTTTTGAGAGAATCTCTTGATGATTCAGATCCCAGAAAGGCTAAGGTTACAAGAGACCTTATCACTTATGTAGAGGACAGAAAGGGTCATGACCGTCGCTATGCTATCGCTCCTGATAAGATCAAGAAGGAGATTGGATGGGAGCCTGAGACCATGTTCAAGGAAGGCATAAGAAAGACAATCAAGTGGTTCTTTGCACATGAAGACTGGATGGAGCATGTAACCAGCGGAGACTATGAGAAATACTACGAAAAGATGTATAGTGGAAAACTAAGCTAAAATGTGATAAATTGTCATATATATGAAAGGCTCTGTTTGATGTTATGTATCAGACAGAGCCTGAAATATTTGAAGAGATGAAGTACCTAGAAGATGAGGATTTGTTAAAATGAAGAAAATATTGGTAACAGGCTGCAATGGACAGTTGGGAAGAGCAATTCAGCAGATTTATAAAGACTCAGTGGAATTTATACTCACAGATGTGGTGCAAGATGAGAAAATAACACCGCTCAATATTATCGATTTAGATGAAGTTCTCAATTTTATAAAGGAAAGAAAGCCGGATGTAATCATTAACTGTGCAGCGGCTACTAATGTCGATGGCTGTGAAAAGGACTGGGATTTTGCATATAAGCTCAATGCACTAGGACCAAGAAATCTTGCAATTGCTGCAACTGAAATTGGAGCTAAACTTGTGCATGTTTCTACAGATTATGTATTTCCTGGAAATGCAGATAAGCCTATAAATGAGTTTGAGACACCTGCGCCTATTTCGGCGTATGGTAAAACAAAATTGGCCGGTGAAAAATTTGTAGAACAATTTGCGGACAGATACTTTATAGTAAGAACGGCATGGCTTTATGGAGATGGAAAAAACTTTGTGAAAACGATGCTATCATTATCTGAGACACACAAAGAGGTCAGTGTAGTATGTGACCAGTTAGGGTCACCAACATCAGCAATGGAACTTGCAAGAATGATAAAATATCTTGAACCAACAGATAATTATGGAATATTCCATGGTACATGTGAGGGAGATACTAACTGGGCAGATTTCACAGAGGAAATATTCCGTATAAAAGGTGTGAACAGTAAGGTTAATCACGTAACAAGTGAAGACTATAAAAAAATGAACCCTGCATCAGCGGACAGACCGCATTATTCTATACTTGATAACTATATGCTTAGACTTACAACAGACTACAAGATGGCAGACTGGCATGATGCACTTAATGAATATCTGGGACATTAACTGACATGATAGCAATTTTAATGTGCACCTATAATGGTGAAAAATATATACAAGAACAAATAGATTCAATTCTGAGCCAGACATGCAAAGACTATATCCTCTACATATCGGATGATGGATCGACTGACACAACTGTTGAGATTACTAAGAAATATGCAGAAACTTATCCGGACAAGGTAAAGCTAATTCACTTAAACCAGCTACATAATGGAGCTTGTATGCACTTCTTAAAAGCTATGCAGGAACCGATAATAATGGAGGCTGATTATGTTATGTTCTCAGATCAGGACGATATATGGCATCCGGACAAGGTAGAAGTAACACTTAAAGCAATGCAGGATTTGGAACAAGAAAAGTACGATGCCGGCAATGGGGTTAAAACAGATATACCTCTTCTTGTTCACTGTGACGCCAGATTGATGGATAATAATAAAACAATATATTCACCATCATTTACAGAATATGCTAATCTTAATCAATCTAAGGCTACATTCTCTCATCTTTTAGTACAGAATACTGTTACCGGTGCAGCTATGATGATGAACAAGGCATTAACGCAAAAACTCACACGGATACCTGAGAAATCTATGATGCATGATCATTGGATCGCACTTGTGGCAGCAACTTTTGGAGAAATCAAGTTTATAGATAAACAGCTTTATGACTATAGACAACATATTGAGAACGTTCTTGGAGCTAATAAGGGAGGCCTGTATGAAGAAGTAATAGGCTTTTGGGGCGGAAGAGCAGAGAAAAAGAGGAAACGTAAAGAAGTCAGGGAACAAGTAAGACAAAACTACGCAAATATGATATATCAAGCACAGGAGCTTAACAGAATATATGGTGATGCTCTGCCAAAGGATAAGCAGAACATATTACACAGCTTTATATCAATTCCTCAGAAGAATGCTATAGCAAGAGTATATACAATTCTTAGACATAACATTACTTGCGATAATTGGTATAGAGTAATAGGACAGTGCTCATTTTTCTTACAAAGCAGAATAATTAAGGAATAAGAAAGAATACAAACGATATATGTACTTGTTTATATCTTTGATAAACTGTTGCTATAAAAAGTGGATATTTGAAATAATCAATTAATTGAGAGTATGAATGAATTAATCTGCCATGAGTGAAAATTTGGAAAACATAAAAAAAGAAAACCTAATGCTTCAGGATAGAATTACACAACTGCAAGCCGAGCTTGATGAGATGAATCATGGATGTGAAAACATTCATGAGCAGCACATAAATCAGATGAATGAGATCTACAATTCTCTTAGCTGGAGGTTAACAGCGCCTATCAGATCTTTAGCAAGCTTGTTTATTAAAAAGCAAGGAGATTCTATAAGCTATTATCCGGTGAAGGATATAAAGCTACTTATAAAGAAACATGGAACAGGGAGTTTTCCAAAAAATGAGGAAAGAAGCAGGCAGTTATTTGAAAGTCAAAAATTTGAAAATAAACCCAAATTCAGTATATTGGTTCCTCTCTATAACACTCCTAAGAAGTATCTTAGGGATATGATCGAGTCGGTTCTTGCACAGACCTATCCTTATTGGGAATTGTGCCTGGCTGATGCGTCGGATGAAGAACATTCTTATGTTGAACGGATAGTACAGCGGTACTTAGAAAAAGAAGCAACAGAACGTATCAAATATAGGAAATTGAAAGAAAATAAAGGCATATCATGTAATACAAACGAATGTGTTAGAATGGCGACTGGAAATTATCTTTGTCCATTTGATCATGATGATTATTTACATCCAAGTGTACTATATTATTATGCCTTTGAGATAAACAAATCTGAGGCAGACTTTTTATATTGTGATGAGATAACTTTTATTGGGGATCACATCAACAACTTATTAACGCTTCATTGTAAGCCGGACTTTGCTCCAGAGACGCTTAGATCCAATAATTATATATGCCATCTAAGCGCATTTAAGCGAACACTCATTTCTGAAAGTGACATATATAATCCAGAATATGATGGAAGTCAGGACTATGATCTAATATTGCGTATCACAGAAAATGCAAAAAAAATTGTTCATGTGCCTCGTGTACTCTATTATTGGAGAAGCCATGCTCAGTCTACAGCAGGTAATATTGGTGCAAAAAGATATGCAGTTGATGCAGGTAAAATGGCAATTGATGCAGCAATATTAAGGGAAAATGCTGAAAAAGGAAAGGCGAGCAGCATCTACGTACGCGATACAATCTATCGTATCAAATATGAATTGGCACAACCGTACAGTGTGAAAATAATTTTACTAAGAAGCAGTAACGAAAATATAACGACTAAAGAAGAGATAATAAAGCAAAATACAGCATATAACCACTTTGAAATAGTGAGCGTTTTACAAGATAAAATTGAAGAAGAAATATGTAATACTTCTTCAAAGAGTTTTATAGTACTGATGGAAGAAGATATCATTATAAAGAACAAAAGCTGGTTACTTGAATATCTAATGGCGGCTCAAAGGACCGAAATTGGAGCCGTGGGTGGTAAACTAGTTACTGAAAACGAGAAAATATATTCTGCAGGAATTGCGTTAATTTCAAATAAAGAAAAACCATATATACATCTGTTTGCAAATAAAGAAGCAAATGCCGTTGGATATATGGCAAGACTTCAGTATATGCAGAATGTTACTGGTGTTTCTGCAAAAAGTATGATAGTACGTGCAGATAAATTGAAACAGTGTCAAATTGACAAATGTATTAAAAATTTGGATGTAATGGGGCTGGATATATGCCTTCAGCTTAATGCGCTTGGTTATAGGAATGTGTTTACCCCCTTTGCAGAAATGGAAGTTAGCAGTAAAAACAGAGATTTACCTGATAATGATATTATGAATTCATTTAGTATAAAATGGGAAAACAAGATAAAAAATGGAGACAGTTATTTGTCTGGAACACTTGTAGATCATGATGTGTTTGAGGTGAGTTAATTCTATGGAATTGCTGTTCAAACTGACAGCGGTGATGATGAAAATTGATTATGATTGACATTTTGTAGTTTTTACAAAATGTTTATTTGAAAAATCTTAAGTACCAGGAGGATAAATAAATGGGTCAAATTAAGGTTGAGACATGTGAAATTGAAGGGTTAAAAGTTCTAACTCCGCAAGTATTCGGTGATAGTAGAGGGTACTTTATGGAAACATATTCAAAAAGGGACTTTATGAATGCTGGAATTGATATGGAATTCGTTCAGGACAATCAGTCTGCATCTAAAAGAGGTGTATTGAGAGGACTTCATTTTCAGAAGAAATTTCCACAGGATAAACTTGTACGTGTAATAAATGGTGAAGTATTTGATGTGGCCGTCGATCTCAGGTCCGGATCAAAGACTTTTGGTAAATGGTTTGGCGTGACTCTTTCTTCGGAGAATAAAAAACAATTTTTCATTCCAAAAGGATTTGCGCATGGTTTTTTAGTATTATCGGATTATGCGGAGTTTGCATATAAATGTACGGATTTTTATCATCCAGATGATGAAGGTGGTATAATTTGGAATGATTTGGATATAGGTGTGGAGTGGCCTTATCAGGACGGAGTGGAACTAATTATGTCAGACAAAGATCAAAAATGGGGTGGAATAAAAGACTTTGTGGAATCAAGTTTTTGAGAATGTAGACCGATGGGGTTCGAAATAAATATGTTTCTAAAAATGTAGGAGGATGTTTTTGGAAAGAGAGAATAATTATGATCTATTGCGACTACTTTCAACATTAGCTGTAATATTGCTACATGTAAATGCGCAGTATTATATGCAAAGGTCAAATTATCCCAAATTAGAAGTTGTGTATATAGTCGAGAGTTCATTGAATATTATTACTAGATTTTGTGTGCCATGTTTCGCGATGATTTCTGGAGCATTTTTATTAAATGGGAGTAGATTATTAGATATTTTAGGTTTTTATAAACAATCATTTAGAAAACTATGCATTCCTACAATTATTTATAGCATAGTTCTTTTGGTTCGTGACATAAGAATTCAATTCATTTCAGGCGGAAATTTAGTAATACCATTTGATGGTTTGCTGCGAGGTGCGTTCTATAATTATTGGTACATGTATATGTTGATTGGGCTCTATTTGATTGCTCCATTAATACAAATCATTAAAAATAATACTTCAAAAAAAGCATTTAGTATAATGACAATCATTATGTTGGTATGGGCGTGCATATCACAATATTATTCTTCATACAGATCTGCGTATTCAATGGGGATAGTGTTTGCATATTGTTCATATTTTATGCTAGGAAACATATTATATGAAAGGGCACATTCGCTTATTCCCTTAAAAGGAGTGAAACTGCGTTGGAGTGCAATAAGAAGCTTATTTATAATTCTGTTTATATATATAGTAGTATTTTATATAAGATATCGTGGATTTAGATATTATGAGTTTGATGCCTATAGTAATTTTTTTTCACCATTAATTATGGTTTACTCTGTTGTTGTATTTTGGTTCTTTTCAAGAATTTCCATCAACATTAAAATAGATTTTTTGTCTAGATATTCATTTTTAGTCTATCTTAGTCATACGATAGTCTATATTGAATTATTTCAATGGCTAAAAGAGTGTTTACCTCATAATGAAATATTATCTATTATAGTTGTTACTGTATTGACTATTGTTGTGTCATTTATAGTAGCTATTTCTTTTTACAAATTGATAAATAGATTATATGCACGTAAAAGATAAAGTTATTATAAGTAATTTAGTAACAATTAGAGTAATGATAAATTAGACAAATGGTTAATTTGGTAATAAAATGGGGCTGTGTTTCTAAATACAGTCAGGGTGATTTTTCAAGGAGGCGTATGAATAAAGAGTATAATGAAAATTATTACAGAACAAATATGGGATGTGGTGAAGATTACTCTAATAGAGAGTATTGGGGGCCCAGATTTAGAGAAATAGCAGAATGTATTATAAAAGAGTTTAACCCAAAGTCATTTATTGATGTTGGATGTGCATATGGGTATTTAGTAGAAGCATTAAGGGATCTAGGGGTAGAAGCTTATGGATTGGATGTTTCAGAATATGCTATTTCACAATCTAGAGAAGATATTAGGGAATTTCTCTATGTTGCGGATATTGTTAATGGAATTCCGGAGGTACTTAGGAGAAAATATGATTGTGCCTCTACTATTGAGGTTATAGAGCATATAAAAGATGATTACACAGATGCTTTTCTAGATATCTTTTGTAGTCTTTCGGACGTGCTTATTTTTTCCTCGTCTCCTTCTGACATAATTGAAAAAACACATGTTAATGTACAACAGCCAGAATATTGGTGCAAAAGGTTTGCGCAGAGAGGCTTTTTTAGAAATTTAAATGCAAATTCTTTACTGCTATCTCAAGATGAGATGATATTTATTAAAGAAGAGAAGAATTGTAAAACTCTTGTAGAAGATTATGAACATCATTTAAGGTTGATAAAAGAAACAGAGATAAAAAAGAGAGATGAATGGCTTGAATTAAAGATTAATGACATAAAACATTTAGAAGAAGAGATAAAACTAAGAGAAGATCATATAAAACTATTAGAAGATGAAATAAAACAAAAAGATAGGGCTATTCTTGAGTTAAACCAGGAGAAAAAGAAATTTTGGGATGAAATTCAGAATATTAAAAATTCAAAATTATTTAGATATACTAAATTTTTGAGGATGTAAGGTTTAACATTGTTGCTATTGTATAGTGTATTAGGAAAATAGGGATGAATAATCTATAAAAACAAGGAAGGTTGTTTGCTGTTTAATATGCTAGGAAGACTTTTGGGAGAAAATCTATGTATTGAGACAAAATGAATTGATTGTGGGAGAAAGTGAAATGGATTTATATTCGATTGGAAAAGAAAAATGAGGTATTTTAAAAGTGAATAAAAATGTGCGAACTAATCGTGTGCTTGTATTAGTTTTTGTGGCTGCAGTTTTGTCTAGATTAGTGACATGGATTTTTAATAATTGGGGTGGTTTAACTATGGATGAGGTCGTTTTTACAATGATTGCATCAAAAGAAGGAACTAACCCAGCGATGTTAAGAGATGGGGTGATTTTTTGTATTCCTGTAGCTATTGGAGTTACTTTAATGGCGAAGGTATTGCTTGATATATTTGAGAAGAAACCATTTATAAAGTGGATTAAAATGGCATCAGTTTCCTTATCGACTGTAGTAATTATTTCATCTATTGGATATTTTATTTACAAAGTTAATGGGATTGATTATATAAAGAATCAAATGCATATATCTAGATTCATTGAAGATAATTACGTTAACCCTGAATTGGTAAGCTTGAAATGGCCTGATAAAAAACGAAATTTAATATATATTTTTGTTGAATCGATGGAAACATCGTTTACTGATGTTGATCATGGTGGTGGGAAAGAAGATAATATCATTGCCGATTTAGTTGAATTGGGATTGGAAAATGAAACGTTCTCCGATAATAGTGAAAAAATTAATGGCGGATATGCTCTTACTGGGGCTACCTATACTATGGGGGGGATATTTGCACAAACATCAGGATTACCATTACTTATTAGTAATAATATTTTAACAATAGCAGAAGGTTTCTTCCCTAAACTAACAGTTCTTGGAGATATTTTAGATAATAATGGATATACAAATGTTTTTTGTATAGGCACAGATGCCTCGTTTGCAGAGAGGGATAAATATTTCAATTGTCACGGGAATTATCAAATTAGAGATTACAATTATTCTATAGAGAATGGAGAAATAAGTAAAGATTATAGTCGAGAGTGGTGGGGCTATGATGATTTTATACTATATGATAATGCAAAAAAACATCTGATAGAATTGGCAAATAAAAATGAGCCATTTAATTTCACTATGCTGACCGTAGATACTCATGCGGAAGATGGTTATATATGTGAATTATGTGACGAAAAATTTGGGACCCAGTATTCTAATGCATTTGACTGCGCAAGTAGACAAGTAACTAGTTTTGTACGGTGGATTCAAGAGCAGGATTTTTATGCTGATACAACAATAGTTATATCTGGAGATCATTGTACAATGGACTCAGACTATTGCGATGACTTAGACAAATCATATGATCGTCGTGTTTTTACTACTTGGATTAATTCAGCAATAAATACAGATGATAAAAAAATTAGAAAATATAGTACGATGGATTATTTTCCGACAGTATTAGCGTCATTAGGAGTCGATATAGAAGGAAATCGATTAGGGCTGGGAACTAATTTATTCTCAAGTGAGGAGACACTGACAGAAAAATATGGAGTAGATAAACTAAATGAAATGTTATCTATGAAGACGTCTTTTTTTGATCAGTATATTGGGGAAACTAATGATACTAGAGATATTTCATTATTCTATGATGATGATACTGGAGAAGTTGTTGTAAAAATAGATAAGAATGAAGATTTTAATGGAGATTTTAAGGCAATAGAATGTAAGATGACAGGTAATAAGTCTGATATATCTCAGAATAAGAACATGGATTTGGAAAACAATACATACATCACTAGGATATCATTGGAGAATTTTGATTATAATGAGGGTGACTACTTGTGTGAGATATATTTTGTACTACCAGATGGCTTGGAAAGATGGTATGCAGAGAAAAAGATCACAATTGATAAAATCAAGTATGAATCTCCTTTAAGTGTGAAATATGATAAGGAAACCAATTCACTGACTATAATGTATGATATGGATAGAGAATCCGATTATAAGAATGTTTGGATGCCAGTATGGGGTTCTGAAAATGGACAAGATGATATCGTATGGTATATTGCGCAAAGATTGGAAGATGGGAAATGGTCTGTGACAGTTGATGTCTCTAAGCATACTCGATTTGGTGGAAACATAAATGTTGATGTTTATGGTGGAGATGATGGGCCTACTGATCTTTTAAAGTCAAAAGAGATAATTGGGCTAGGAAAGTAATCGATAAGTTTTCTATGAACTATGAGTGAGAGTTGAATAACTGTAGTAAGACTCATATTATAGCTGGCTTACAAATGTATCAAGGTAGAATTTTTAGGAAGTAGGAAGTTTTTTATGAATGACAATAGTTTACAAAGGGAAAATGAGCGATTAAAAGAAATAATAAAAGATAAGGATCGTGTAATTGATAGTATAAAGAATGAGAATGATGCAATAAAGTCATCACTCATATGGAAATTAAGTGGTCCTATTAGAGAAATAGGACCTGCTATAAAAAGTATTACAGAAAAAAAGACAAAAAATAATCAGAAAATAGATGGAAATATATCTTTTTCTGTTGTTATGCCAGTTTATAATGTGAATATTAAGTGGCTCAAAATAGCAATGAATTCAGTTTTAGAACAGAATTATTCGAAGGTTGAATTGATACTTGTAGATGATTGTTCAACAGATGCTAAATTGATCGGTTTTTTGAAAAAAATAAATCATAAGCAGATTAAGGTTCTTTTTAATGAGAAAAATGAGGGAATTAGTGAAACAACTAATAAAGGGGTAAATGCTGCTAGCGGAGAATATATCTGCTTAATGGATAATGATGATGAATTAGCTGAGGATACATTTAGAATATTAGACGAGTATATTTCACAAAATGGTGGAGATGTTATTTATAGTGATCAGGATATAATAGATGAATCAGGGAATTGCTCTAATGTATTATGTAAACCTGACTGGTCACCAGATTTACTTACCAGTCAAATGTACATTGGGCACTTATTAGTTGTCAAAAAATCTTTATATGTGGAGATTGGGGGAGAAAGAAAGATATATGATGGGAGTCAGGACTATGACCTAATGCTTCGCTTATCTCGTGCTACTAGAAATATTAAGCATATTTCACATGTACTGTATCATTGGAGAGCGCTGGAATCATCTACTGCAGTGAATCCAAATTCAAAGCCTTATTCACAGACAGCAGGGTTAAGATGTATACAAGATTATTTTGATAATAGCAACGAAAAAGAAGCTATTGTATATGAAAGCGATAATTTGTTTTGCTATGATGTGCGTTATCCTAACCATAATAAGAAGGCATCAATTATTATTCCTACGAAAGATCATAAATCGGATTTGGAAACGATAATTATTAGTATTAAGGAGAAGACTACATATAAAAATTATGAAATAATAATTCTAAATAATAATACTACAGATAGTGATACATTAGATTATTTTACGCAACTAGAAAAAGACCCAATAATATCTGTGGTTGATGCATCTTTTGAGTTTAACTGGTCAAAATTGAACAACTATGGCACAAAATATGCTAATGGAGATGTGTATGTTTTCTTGAACAATGATACAGAAATTATTTCTGAGGATTGGCTTGAACGGTTAGTTGAAAATGCCATAAGAGATGAAGTAGGCGTGGTTGGGGCATTACTTTTATTTCCGGACGGAAAGATACAACATGCTGGCGTTGTAGTAGGTATGGGAGGATGGGCTGACCATGTTTACGCTAATGCAGAACCAATTCATATTGGAACACCTTATATTTCTCCAATGGTTACTAGAAATGTTACTGCTGTAACAGGTGCATGCATGGCTATTTCTAAGGATAAATTTGATAAGCTAGGTGGCTTTGATGAGGAATTTATAGTCTGTGGAAGTGATATAGAGTTATGCATTAGAGCTATTGAAAATGGTTACAGAAATATATATTCTCCATATATAAAGCTTTACCATTACGAATCTAAAACCCGTAGTGCGAATGATATTCCTCAGATAGATTTTGAAAAGTCATATATTGCTTATGCAAAGTATAGGGAAGATGGTGACCCATACTACAATAAACAGTTAGATAATAATTCGAAAATACCAAAATGGTTAGGGAATACTTCATTAGAATCTAATGCAACAGTGAATGTTACAAATTATGAAATACCAGAGATCAGACAGGCCAGCTTTAGGAAAGAAGTAGTAGAAAAAAAGAGATTAAATTTAGTTATTCCGTCAATAAATGCTGAACATGTATTTGGCGGAATTGCTACAGCTTTAAGTTTTTTTAATGAAGTATGCAAGAGATATGATTTTGATAGACGTATCATTCTTTTGGATGCAAGTCCGGATAAAGAAGCAATTGAAAAGTATAGTGAGGAATATAAAATCCTTAATTGTGATGCAGACAGAGTATCAGATGCTGATATTGTGGACTATGTAGATAGACAATCTAAGTCTATTTCAATATCTGAAAATGATTATTTTATATTTACAATATGGTATTCATTTTATATTTTTGCAGCTGCATATAGGAAATTTGTTAAACAAGATGGTTTTCTACCAAACAAGATGATTTATTTAATTCAGGATTATGAACCAGGATTCTATAAGTGGTCATCTCGTTATATGTTGGCGGAGTCAACGTATATGTCTGAATTTGATACAATAGCTATTTTTAATTCGAATGAATTGAAAAACTATATGATAGATAGATATCATTTTTATAAAAGTTATGTATTTGATCCTATTCTTAATGAAGGATTAAAAAAAGAACTTAATAGCCTTGCAGATGAAGTAAAGAAAAAAAAGATAATCCTGGTTTATGGAAGACCTACTACTGAGAGGAATGCATTTGAACTAAATGTTGCTATATTGAAAAGGTGGGCATTACTTCAAGAAGATGCAGATGAATGGAAAATCTTATCAGCAGGTGAAAAACATGATGATATTGAGATTGGTGGCAATAAGATAATTTCTGTTGGCAAGATGACAATTAGTGAATATGCCACGACACTTAAGGAGTCATATGCAGGATTATCACTAATGGTTTCTCCTCACCCTAGTTATCCGCCGCTCGAAATGGCTGTATTTGGTGTGAAGGTTCTAACAAATGAATACGCTAATAAAAATATGAATTATTTTAGCGAAAATATTATTTCCGGGAATCTTGGAGATTTGGATTCTATGGCGGAACAATTGCATACCATTACACAAAATTATACTGAATACGGAAAACTTGATAAAAGTAACGAGTCCTATATAAATGGAAAGGAAATGTTTCCGTTCATTAGTGATTTATTAAATGATTTGTAGTATTTATGTATAGATTTCCTAACTTTGCAACGAAGTTGGGAAATTTTTACTATTGTGAAAAAAGGAACTTAATAATAATATATATCGGTATAGAACGTAAGAGTGGAGTATTTTTATGAACAAAGATAAGATATGGAATAGGATATTAATTATTGGAATTATTCTAATGATGGTGGGCGCCATAATTTATTTTGTTGTTGGAAGAACAGAACTAATTTCAATAAATTATACAATAGGATCTTACTATTCATGGTTTTTTACAGTTTTTTTTGTTGTATTAGCCATATTTATCTTCTTTTGTATATATAACAGTAATGCTGAGAAACAGAACAAAAAAACTGCTGTTACAGAATGTATACATATTTTTTTTGATTATAAGTTTTTGCTGAAACAACTTATCACTAGGGATTTTGCAGTTAAATATAGGAGAAGTTATTTGGGGATTGTATGGGTTATTCTTAATCCGTTGATGCAGATGATAATACTCTCTAGTATTTTTTCTTTTGTATTTAGATCTAATATAGATAACTTTCCTGTTTATCTCATTTTAGGACAAGTAGTATATAATTTTTTTAATGAGGCGACAACTGTGGCATTGGGAACAATGGTTACATCAGGGCAACTTATTAAAAAAATATATATGCCTAAATATATTTTTCCAATAAGTAAAACCATTTTTTCGTTCATAAATTTTTTGATATCATTTATCCCAGTTATGATGGTTATGCTGTTTTTTGGAGTATATCCTAATATATATTGGATTTACTTGCCTTTATACTTTGTTACTTTATTTGCGTTCACGCTTGGAATAGGATTACTATTGGCAGCAATGGATGTCTTTATGAGAGATACGCAATACTTGTATGGAATACTATTGCCATTATTAAATTTTTTGACACCAATTTTTTATCCTGTCACAGCATTATCACCATTAATTCAAAAGATTATGTGGTGGAACCCTTTATTTCAGTATGTTGACTGCATAAGGCATATTATGCTATATAACACAGCTCCATCAATTCAACAAATGGCGATGTGTTTATTGTATGGTTTTGGCTTTTTGTTTATAGGGATGAGTTATTTCTATAGAAGACAGGATAGGTTTATACTTTATATATGATGTTGATAGGAGTAGGCTGACATGGCGCAGATGAATAATAATTATTCAATAGTTGCAGATCATTTATCGATGCATTTTAATATGGCTACAGAAAAGGTTGATAGTCTAAGGGATTATTTGACTAAATTGACTTCTCGGAAACTGTTTTACAATGATTTTATAGCTGTTGATGACATTTCGTTTAAAGTAAAAGAGGGTGAGGTTTTTGGGATAGTTGGAACAAATGGCAGTGGAAAATCTACTATGTTAAAAATGATAGCAGGAGTTCTGAAACCAACAACAGGAAGTGTTATTACGAATGGATCTATAGCACCCCTTATAGAACTTGGTGCAGGTTTTGACATACAGCTTACAGGAAAAGAAAATATTTTTTTGAATGGAGCTATAATGGGATATGATGAAGATTTCATGAATGAGAAATATGAAAGTATAGTAGAATTCTCAGAGATAGGCGATTTTTTAAATATGCCTCTAAAGAATTATTCTTCTGGAATGGTTTCAAGAATAGCATTTGCTGTAGCAACCAGTGTTAAACCGGACATATTATTAGCTGATGAGATATTATCTGTAGGTGATTTCCTGTTTCAGCAAAAATGTGAAAATAGAATTAAAGAACTGATGGCTGATGGTACTACAGTTTTGATTGTTTCTCATAGCTTTGATACTATAGAAGATTTGTGTGATAGAGTGCTTTGGATAGAAAAAGGGAAAATGGTAATGATAGGTGAGACAAAAGAAGTTGTTGAAGCTTATAGGAACATGAATAGATGAGATGACTTTAAGAGCGGTTTACTAAAAGTCAGTTTTATATAGGGGAGATGCTTTAGGTGTCTCCCCTGTTTAAGTAGTAAGAAAGCTAAACAGAGTTGAGGAGAACTACCTAATGAATGAAGTAAATAATAATGCTGATTTTGATGAATTGCTAGAATATAGAAGATTGATATATCAAATCGAGGATTTGAAAAAAGAATTGGCAAATTCGCAGTATGATTTATATAACAATAGGATAAGTAATATATTACTCGAAAATGCATCAAGGAATCATGCTGAAAGAATAAGTAGTAAAAAGAATAAAACGGTTTATAAAAGAATGACAAAATCTCATGTTTATGATGAATTGTCCGTTGTGTGTGAGAAGTTAATTGGAGTAACAATTACTCATAATGGTTTGCCTCAAGAGATTAGTAATTCAGTTTTTTATTTAGATGAATTATTTCCTGCACCAACAAACGAGGGAAGCACAGTTGCTATTTTTGCTAAAATAAATAATACAAGCGAATTGCAATTAATTGAAAAAATAGTAAGTGAGTTCCCATATATATTTGATTTATATGTTTTATGCGAAGAATCTATTGACGATGATAGCTATTTCAGCTGTTCTAGAATGAAAAAATTTATTATTCGTTGTCCTTATAATTATTCAGATAGTGAGATGGATTCTTGTTTATTTTCGGAAGAGTTTTTACAACATGATCAACTAGTAATTATAAAACAATATTCTGAAAGCATTTACTCTAATTTAGATTATAGACGGTGCGCATCATTGTTACATAATTTATTGTATATAGAGGGGATAATATCAGATGAGATTAGTTGGTATTATCTTGGTAGAATGAAGGACTTAAAGGGCTTTCAGGATGCTTTGGCTTATAATAATGACTTAGAACCCTATATGTTATCTAAAGAGAGTGTGGCCAAGATAGATAAAAAGAAATTAGTAATTATAAATAATCAGAGGGTAATGGATAATAAAAAAGAGGTGGCTATGGAAAATAAAGAATACCTTATACCTGAAAATATTGATGATATAAAAAGCGAACTTGTAAGATGCATGAAAAAAATAGATGAATTGGAAGAACAGCAAAAAGAACTAAAAGAAAGTGTTCAAAAGAAGAAAGATGAGATTGAGCTGAGAAATACAGAAATTGTAAGAAAAATGGAAAAACAAATGTCGGTATTAAAACGTGAAAATACAGGATTAAAAGTTGCAAATGCACTTATTAAAGAATCACTTTCATGGAAATTAACTAAACCACTCAGAGATATTGGGGCAATATTCGTAAAATGATAGAGAAAAGACAAATGAATATAAAAAGTAAAATAGAGGAATTAAAAAAAGAATATACTGGACTAAGAGAGCAACTAGCAAATGTACAGTATGAAGCAAATGAAGAAGGCTGGCGTTACTCAGAACTTTGTGAATATGCTTCATATTGGACTCATGAAATTAATTCAATTAAAAAACAGTCATTTTTATCATCAAGAACAGAAACAGAGAATAATAGTTTAGAAATGTGTAGGCGGTTAGATCGCGCGATAAATATAATTGATTATGATCAAGCAGTTTCTTATCCTGGACATAGCATAAAATTGGATTCTATTATTCCAATGGGGGTGATTGGAGAAAACGAGTCTATAGGTTTGTTCATATATATTAAAGATCAAGATTTATTGGAAACATTAGTGGAAATATGCAAAAGGATTCCGTTTTGTTTTAATGCATATATTTCGTGCTCAGAGAATATAGATAAGAAAAAGGTAATGGACTTATTATCTGAAATCGACTATTTAGTTCAGGTAAAAGTAAATATAGTTAAATCTGAGAGGACCGAAATATATAAGAAAATGGAAGTATTTCGTAATGATTTTAAAGAAATTACTTATTTACTTGTGATGGATATGACCGATGAAAGTGCTTCATTTCGTAGCATGGTAACAGATTTGGCATTTAATAAAGATTATATTCGTAAAATATTGGGTTTTTTAAAGTCTGGAACTGCGCAAATGTATATTTCAAGTGCAGCTGAGCGTATGTTTAAAGGAATTAATAGCAGTTTAAGTTATCCATATTCTGCTTTTTATTGGATAAGGGGAGATTTATTATCAAGGACTTTACCTTTATTAGATTCTGAATATGACTATAAGTCAGGAGAGATTCTTGTTCGTGAATTATATAAAAATGATTTAAGAATATCAGTAGGAAGCTATGGGGATCAGGTCGTAAATCTTGATTATTATAGTGGGAATTTTAAGAATTGCATTTCTTCTTCTGAGGATGAAGTATACGATTTAATTAAAAAAGTAGATTGTATCTTGATAGATTTATCATTGCTTGTTTTATATTCAGGTGAAAACATTTATGAAAAAAGTTATTTTTTTATACCCAAGGCTATAAAAAAAATTATCTCTTACGCTAATACTAACGAGAAAGGGATATACCTAAGAAATGATATAGGTTTTTCTGAAAAAGAATTTAATGATATTGTGGCTATGCAACGTGATTGTAATTTTTTGAAATTTGTATCTGGTGATGTAAATGAGAAAATAGGATCCTGTCAGACAATATCGGAATATGCAGATATGCGAGTTTTCTATATTGGTAACATAAATTGTGTAAATGAAAAAAAATATATGGAGCAGTACTCGTATAATGAAGATAATGGTATTATATATTACCCTCTACCATATGTAAAAGAATTGCTTGTATCTGAATTTAATAATGGATTTGAATTAGTTAAGAATTTAAGGAATAAGAATAATTTATATTTTCAAGAATTGTTAATGAATCTACTAACTATTACCAATCTGAGGAATAAGGAGAGATTTATTAGTAATGAGCAATTAAAAACATTATTAGACAATATATCTGAATATGACGAATATATTGATGCTATAAATGACAGATTAAATGAAATTGAACAATATAGTATCAATGGTAGTAGCATAGAATATAATTATTGGTATCGTGACACAATGGTTACAGAGGAACAACTTAAGCAACAAAAGAACAAAGCTTTTGTAATCCAACCGAAATTTTCGATCGTAGTTCCAGTTTATAGGACTAAGGCTTTATATTTGCGAAAACTTTTGGAATCCATAAAAAATCAAACGTATAGTAATTTTGAAGTGTGTATTGTTGATGCTAGTGAGTACAAGGAATCTACCGTAAAAGAATATGAACCTAGATTTATTCTTGATGAGTATGCAAACCGTGATGATAGATTCATGTATACTGTGTTAGAAAAGAACATGGGAATATCAGAAAATACAAATGAAGCTATAAGAAATTCGAGCGGAGATTTTATTGTATTTGCGGATCATGATGATGAGCTGACCCAGGATGCATTATATGAATGTGCTAAGACTATCAATGAATATCCTATGGCACAAATTATTTATTCGGATGAGGATAAAATAGATAAAAATTCAGAAGAACTATCAGAACCACATTTTAAGCCGGATTATAATCCGGAAATGCTTAATTCTGTTAATTATTTTTGTCACTTGTTAGTAATAAAAAGGGAGTTACTTGAGACTGTTGCAGAAATACATAATGATAAGAAAATATATGAAAGACCTGATTTTGATGGAGCGCAGGATTATGATTTGACACTTCGGTGCTGTGAAAAGGCAGAAGAACTTGAAAACGATTTTATAATTTCATATAAAGATCAATATGAGAGATTATTGAAAAGCGGAACATATACTTCGTTGAGTATTAGACATATTGCGAAGGTTCTTTATCATTGGAGAGTATATGAATTGTCTACATCAAGCGGAGAGGAAGATGTTAAGCCTTATACAATAGTTGCTGGAAAAAAGGCATTGGCAGATCACTGTAAAAGAAAAGGAATACAGTATAGGGAAATAGTAGATGGTGTAAGTAATGGTGTATATAGAATAAAATATAAGAATTCCACACCGCTAGTTTCGATAATAATTCCTAACAAGGATCATACAAATGATTTAGATAAGGCTATTCGATCCATATGGAACGGAAATTATAAGAATGTAGAGTTTATAATTGTTGAGAATAATTCTTCAGATGATGCAACATGGGAATATTATGACAATATTCAAAAGGAGATACCGGTTGTAAAAGTTATTTATTATAAAGGAGAGTTTAATTATTCAGCAATTAATAATATGGGGGTAAGAAGTGCTTCAGGTGATTTGCTTTTATTTTTAAATAATGATACGGAAATGAGTGGTAAGGATTCTCTATGTGAGATGGTGGCATTAGTACAGCAGAAAGGTGTTGGAATAGTTGGTGCAAGATTATTATATGGAGATGGTTCTATACAACATGCAGGAATAGTAGTAGGGATAGGCGGAATTGCTGGGAATATATTTATGGGAGAAGAATCTGACAAATCTTACTTTAATTATGCTATGTTTGAGAGGAACTATTCTGCTGTAACAGCTGCAGTATTGATATGTTCTAGAAAATTATACGATGCGATTGGAGGTTTTTCAGAGGAACTGGCTGTAGCCTTTAATGATGTTGATTTTTGTTTAAAAGCTAGGACGAATGGTTATAGAGTTGCTTATTCACCATACGCAGTATTCCATCATTATGAGTCAAAATCAAGAGGAACGGATGAAGCTCCTGAAAAACAGGCCAGATTTCACTCAGAAATAGTAACATTTGGTAAACGATGGGAAGGCATTTTGGTAAATGGGGATCCATATTATAATCCTAATTTGACTCTTTTAGAATCGGATTTTAGTTTAAAAAGACTAGGACAGGAAACTATAGGAGAGCCATGTTATAACGAACTACTTACAGGGATAACTTTGGGAATGACACAATAGAAAATGACTTAATGATGTATAATCTGTGAAATATATTAAAGAAAGGAAGAGTCCATTATCTATAATGGGAATCAGTTATAGTGTAGAATGAAAAGAATATTAGGACTAGACTTTGCACGAGTTATTATGACATTTGGTATTGTTGCATACCATTTTTCTTGTTATACATCAGCGAATTTATATTATTTTAATATTCACGCTAACGGTGTTTGGGGAGGGACATATAATGCTAGTTTTTTTGCATTATCAGGGTTATGTCTTTTTAATAAATACTCAAGAGAAAACCTAAATATCATCAACTATTACTATAACAGATGGAAAAGTATTATAATTCCATATGCATTGGTTTTTTTATACGCATATTTTAATAATGTGGCATCTACAGGACGGTTTTTTTATCTAGATATTCCTAATTGGATTTTATTGTTATCATTTATTGGAGAAGATGGATATGTAGAGTTTTTTCGAGGAACATACTTTATTACAGGTGTATGGTTTGTAGGAGCGATAATATTGATATATATTATTTATCCCATATTAAATACGGTGATGAAGAAAAATAAAGTATTCTCATTGATTTCTGCTGGTTGTTTATACGAACTTGTACGCGTTAATTACAGTGGAGGTGTTCCATTTGATATTCATCCAGTTGTTTGTATACTAAGTTTTATGGTAGGAATGTTTTTAGCGACTTTTATTTCACATTTATTCGATAATGTAGTATTCTTTTTATCATTTATAGCGAGTATTGTATTAATTGTTTATCCCATTGGCTTTGTGAGTGGTTCTACTAAACAATTATTGTTAGGTTGGATTTTGTTGGTTTTATTTTCAAATATTGGTTATAGGATTAAATTGAGGAAAGTAAATGATTTTATTGAAATGATGAGTCATATTAGTTATCCTGTGATTTTGATTCATTTACCGGTGTTGCATAAGTTTCTATTAGGCTGGAATGATACAAATAACCTAAAGGAAGTTGTTGTTTTGTTTATTTTGTGTGTGGTGTTGTGTATATTAGGAATGGCAATCAATATAATCCTACGACAAGTGTTTTCGTGGAAAATATTTACTTACATAGAGAAAAAGATTTAATGGTATATTTTTGAGTACCTATTTAATCAATAATTTGTAATAAATTAAGCAGATGATGTTTGCTATATAGAGGAATTGAAGTGTATCGGCGTTTAAGTTCTTTCAAATAAAAATATGCAGCAAATGATTATATATTTTGGGCAGGGTGAATCGCGCTAAATAGGATGTGAACTGACATAAGAGTATACCAATCAGTGATGAAGCTGATTTAGGTAATCCTACAACCAAGAATCCTTAATATCAAAAACTTTGCATTTCTGAAGAAATTTGAATACATTTTTATGTGCATTGAAAGTTCAAGATTTTTTATTTGTCTAGATAATTCTTCTGGATATTTTGATCAAGGCAGACGATTAACTAAATACTTACGATTTATATCTTTTTGATGCTTTTGGAATCTTAGATAGAAGCATCTCGAAATACTCATAAATGCTGAGGTTATTAGCCTTAGTGGTTTTGGTATGTTGAAAATTATGGTACTTGCATTGGTATCACTATCGGATTTTACCAGCACAAAGTTTTTTGCGATGGTAAATGGTCTTATGGTCGGTTCTTCGTGGTTGTCGTTCGGAGGAATCTTACCCATAGAAATGTCCAGGTCTTTTTCTCTTTATCAAGTTTATAGTAGACCTAATAAATGTCTATGATGACAGGCTCGGAAATGATTTTAAGAGACTCACTTAGATGATCAGTTTTTTGGATGGTTACCAATCGTATAATATTATCGGATGGCTGGATAGATGAGGGTTATTTTGATATACACACGACAAAAAGTAGAAGGACGTTTTTAGGTTGATTGTTATTATATACAAAATTTGACATCTATTGAGTCTGATTTTTCGCTTAAGATGCTTG
This sequence comes from Butyrivibrio sp. NATIVEDY162, assembly GCF_045999815.1. GTDB lineage: Bacteria > Bacillota > Clostridia > Lachnospirales > Lachnospiraceae > Butyrivibrio. The sequence goes on along the minus strand of NZ_CP172573.1, from coordinate 2,184,963 downwards.
GAAGAGAAACTATAGGTAAACCTTGTTATAATGAATTATTATTGGATGTTGTTTTAAGTACAGAAAAATAGCAACGATGAAAGGATATGCATGAAAAAGGGTTTTTTTATAATATTAAAGATGATATTCATGGTATTTATGTCCATAATTGCAGGAGGTTTGTTGTTAACAGCTGTATATATGATTCCAGTAGATAAGATGAAGGAGAATGTTGCAAATAGTTTGCAGGAATACAATACTAATCCAATAGAAGCATGGTGCAAAAACTATCCCAATTATACCCAAACAGATATGCAGACAGAATCGATTAAGATAATGGAAGCAATAAGTGATGAAGGAGGAAGTCCTTTCGCTCGTGCTATGAATAGTGTGTACTACAGATATGAAGATGATACGGTAATGTCCTCTTTGATTAAATATGTAAGTGGCGAAGACAATCCAGGAAAAATATATTATTCAAGATATTGGCATGGGTATCTTACTTATTTAAAACCGCTATTATATTTCGTTAGTCTTTCAACTATAAAGCTGATTAATATGACTTTACAATTTGTGCTCTGCATTGTTTTAGCCATATTGTTGCGTGATAAACTGGGCATAATGTTTTCTTTTGCATTTTGTGGATTTGTTTTGGTGCTGAATCCTGTGACAATCTTTTTATCAATGCAGAATGATGTGATTTTTTATATAGCATCGGTTTCATCAATACTTCTGCTGTTATTTAACGATAAAATGAAAGATGGACGAAGCAGCTATTACTATTTATTTTTGTTTATTGGCGTGCTGGTAGCATATTTGGATTTCTTGACATATCCTGCAGTGTCTGTTGGAGTCCCTCTTTTGGTATATATTCTTTTAAATAAATGTACACTTAGAGATTATTTTCTGGATATTATAAGGTTTTCGACAACATGGGTATTTGGATATGCAGGCATGTGGGCAGGGAAGTGGTATTTGTCAGATTTACTTTTAAGCACAAATGTAGTAAATGACGGTGTATATAATCTGGTATATAGAAGCAGCGGTAATCCATATGGGGAGACGGCTGAGATGAATTCAACTTTTTTCCATACGGTAGCCAAAAACTTTGCGATATTGAATGTATTACCCTTGAAGGTTTTTTGTTTGGTTATGGTTTCAGTAGCTATATATCTGTTTTTTAAAAATAAAAACAAAATTGATTTTACTAAGGTAGTAGCGGTTTTGATTGTGTCTACATACCCTTTTTTTTGGTATTTTGCTATAAGAAACCATAGTGTTATTCATCCTTGGATTGAGTATAGAGAATTGGGGCTATTTGTCTTTGGAATATTGTGTATTTTGGGTTTAATTGCTAACAGAAGACAAGTGGACTAATTCTTTTCATACCAATTTATCTGAAATGATTATGATAAGTGCGGGTAGCGAATGGTTCTATAGGATTTGCAGCAATAATTTGAGTATGGAGAAATTATAAATAAATGAACACAGTGATACTGATTCCTTGTTATAACGAGGCTTTAACAATAAAAAATGTAGTAGATGATTTCAAGCAATATATGCCACATGCTGATATATATGTTTACGATAATAATTCAACAGATGGTACAGTTGAGATTGCGTTAGCAGCCGGAGCTATAGTGAAGCATGAACCGAGGCAGGGAAAAGGCAATGTTGTGCGATCAATGTTCCGTGAAATTGATGCCGATTGCTATATCATGGTTGATGGTGATAATACCTACCCAGCAAACTTCGGACCTGTATTGGAGAAGTTTGTTCTTAATGGACAGGCTGATATGGCCATTGGAGACAGATTATCTTCAACATACTTTGAAGAGAATAAGAGACCATTCCACAATTTTGGGAATATTCTTGTTAGAAAGATGATTAATCTTTTATATAAGTCAAATGTGAATGATATCATGACTGGTGCTAGAGCATTTAGTAGAGATTTTGTTAAGTCATTTGCTGTAATGTCTAAGGGATTTGAAATAGAGACTGAGATGACTATTTTTGCTCTTGAGAATAATATGAAATTAGTTGAGGTTCCAATTGAGTATAAGGATAGACCAGAAGGTAGTGACTCGAAACTTAATACATTTTCTGATGGATTCAAGGTACTTGGGACTATTTTGCAACTTTTTAGAGATACCAGACCGATGCATTTTTTTGGTGTGATTGGAGCGATACTAATCATTATAGGATGCATATTCTTTGTACCAATATTGTCGGCATTTCATGCAACGGGTGTAGTGTTGAAGATTCCTACACTTATCATGGTTATAGGAATATGGATAGTAGGCATTTTAATGATATTTTCCGGAATAATTCTCTCTGCTATGCATAAAAGAGAACGTGTGGAATTTGAAAGGTTCTTGAATATGTTTCATGCAGGGAAATAATAGCTAGATTATTTTATATGTAATAGCATAATTAAAATCAGATGGTAATACCTTTTTATTATAGTAGTGTTTACGAGTATGATTAAGCTATTGTGAGTATGATGGAGAAGAACAGTTGGGTATTGTTTTGGGTTTACATAAATACAAATAGGGTTCTTTGCTTATAGGGGTGTCATTGGTAGCTGTTACCAAAATAATTACACTGGAATGCAGTCTACTGGTAAATGTGGAGAACACCATAGACATTGGTTCTCACACTCTTTTTATCTGCCACTATATGTAAGCATACTAAAGCAGACTTCGAGAAGATAGTTAGGTGAAAAAAGTAGTGGATGAGTTTTTAAACAAAAATAAGAGATTAAAATATTTATATATTGCCATCGCGCCATTACGCCAGGATGGTGGAGCATATAAATATTTGAGTATTGAAGGGAATATTTAAATATGGGTTTATTTCTTAATCCGGGAAATGAAAACTATAAATCTATATTGAATGGAATATATGTTGATAAGACCGGTATTATTGAGCATATAAATAAGACAATCAATACCACAGATAAACTTACCTGTATAAGCAGACCGCGCCGTTTTGGGAAATCCTATACAGCGAAGATGCTGTGCGCATATTACGGGAAAACCTGCGACTCATCAGGCCTTTTTGATGATAAGCTCATTGCAAATTCTTCAACATATAGAACATATTTAAACAAATTCCAGGTGATTTATCTTGATATTACAGGGTTTATATCAAGTGTGGGAGATATAGATGATATTGTTAAAAAGATAAAATCATCCATAATAGGTGAATTGAAGGCGGATTATCCTCATATACAAGGCGGGTCTATAGGAGAATTGCTAGTTAATGCAGCTGAGGAATCTGATGATAAATTCTTTTTTGTAATAGATGAATGGGATGCTCTTTTCAGAGAATATAAAGAAAAGACTGATCTCCAGGAAGAGTATATAGATTTCCTTAGAGAGATATTCAAGAATGGAAATGTTACTGACAGAGCTATTGCAGGTGCTTTTATGACCGGAATTTTACCAATCAAGAAATATGGTCATCAGTCAGCAATTTCTGATTTTAGAGAATATACCATGATTCAACCATCAATATTTGCTGAATATGTAGGATTCACGAAGGGCGATATTGATTATCTTGCATCTAACTATACGCTAAACAAAGCGAAGCTTAAGAAATGGTATGATGGCTATTCATTTGTGAAGGTCGGGGATGTATATAATCCGAATTCTGTGTGTCAGGCAGTAAGAACCGGTGTTTATGATTCATATTGGTCCAAGACAGAGACATATGAGGCTTTGCTTGAGTACATCAATTTGGATATAGATGGATTACAGGCTGATATTATTCAGATGATTGGTGGAAACGAGATGCCTGTGGATACGGCTACATTCCAAAATGATATGACATCTGTTCAGAATAGAGATGACGTTTTATCGCTCCTTATTCATTTGGGATATCTGGCTTATGATGCAAAGACAGGCAAGGCAAGGATTCCAAATGAAGAGATTAGACGTGAGTTTGTAAGTACTGTTCGTACAGGAAGTCACGAAGCTACGACCAAAATTATCAAAAATTCCGATCAGCTTATTATGGACACAATTGATGGAAATGAGGAGGCTGTGGCTAAGGCAATTGAAGAGGCTCATTCTGCAGGCACATTTGGAATATCGCCTTTGTTCTATAATGATGAGCAGGCACTACGTTCTGTTGTGAAATTTGCGTATATCAGTTGTGCTAATAACTATATAAAAGTTGAAGAGCTTCCTTCTGGACGTGGATACGCAGATGTAGTATATATTCCGAGTTCTGGCGAGTTGTTGCCGGTGCTTCTTATTGAACTGAAAATGAACGGCAGCGTTGAAGGCGCTATTAATCAGATTCATGAGAGAAATTATCCTAAGATATTTGAAAATATCAAAGGGGAAGTTATTCTGTGCGGTATAAACTATGATTCGAAGACAAAAAAGCACAATTGTAAAATAGAAAAGGTAAAATTTCCGTTGTAAAAAGAGCTATTTAAAGGTTTATACGGTTAAATAAATGATAAAAAATTAAGGTGAAAAAGTGTCAGTAAATGTACTTATGTGCACATATAATGGAGAGAATTATCTCCGTGAGCAGATAGATTCCATCCTGGCTCAGACTTATGAGGAGCTTAGACTTTTTGTTAGGGATGATGGATCTACAGATGGGACGATGCACATATTAGATGAATATGTAAATAAATATCCGAATAAAGTGATAAAGATGGATACACCGCAGCACTTGGGCTACCCGGATTGCTTTTGGGACATGCTTTTAAGATGCCCTGTTGCAGATTACTACGCATTTAGTGATCAGGATGATGCGTGGGCACCGGAGAAGATAGAGTGTGCGGTTAAAATGCTGTCGAAAGCGGCGAATGATGCAGATTCTGGTTTGTCTGGGACAAATAAAAATGCCAATGAAACAGAACGAGGTGACGTTTATTCGCCTATTCCGGTACTTTACATACATGATTACGATAACTGTGATGGAGCATTAAAAGTTATGAGCCATCATAGTCTTGGGTCGATAGATGTTCTTTCCGATATGAGCATTTTGTTTTATACCTATGCTTCGGGGTTCTGTATGGTTATCAATAATTCCATGAGGGATATGCTAAACAATATGGATTTAATTGGCAAAAGCATGTATCATGATGAGCTATGTATCTGGACCGCTCATTTTCATGGAAGAATCTTATATGATGATAGAACTCTTACTAAGTACAGAAGACATGAAGCTACCGTTACTGAATACGGTAATGGAATTCCTACTCTTATTTCCAACTGGATCAGAAGGGAGATTATGGGGCCGGAATTTGGCCAGAAGTGTACAAGAATACGGACATTTTTAAAACTGGAAAAGGCACTGGAAACTAATAATGAGTACCAACCTGATATAGAGTCAAAGGATAAAGGTATAATCAATCGTAGGATGCCCGTCGGGTTACGAAGGAACTGGTATCTCTTATCAGGAGGAAGAATGACAATTCCAAGATACTTAAAGAGACTATTATTCCCTCACAGATTAAGACCATCAATTGGTGGCGAGATAGCTCTTCGTATTATGTTTTTAATGGGGAAATGTTCTAATTGAGAAAATGTTTGGAAAAATGAAAAAAGTATCCATAATTATTCCAATATATAACGGAGAAAACTACATAGAGAATATTTTTAAACGAATTTGTGCACAGAGCTTTTCAGAAGTTGAAGTGGTTTTTGTAAATGATGGTTCCACAGATGATTCGGGAAAGGTTATTCGAGAGTTTATAGATAGGGTTATATCTGAAAACGGACAGGAGGCACTTGTCCCTGAATTTAAGCTTATAGCTCAGACAAACACCGGTCAGGGTGGTGCTCGCAATCGTGGTATAGAAGAGGCTTCCGGTGACTATCTGATGTTTATGGATCAGGACGATATAATAAAGCCGGATTATGTCGAAAGACTGCTTAGTGAGGCAGAAAAGTCAGCAGCGGATATTGTGATCTCGGGATATGAGCATGTTAATTCATCGGGAGATGTTAAGGAGCATGTTGAGCTTGTAAATAATGAGTGGTGCCGCTTTATGAATATAACTCCCTGGGGGAAAATATACCGCAGGAATTTTATAATGCGAAAAAATATCAGATTTTTGCCGGTGCCGCTGGGTGAGGATATTTATTTCAATGTGCTGTGCTATTCACATACAGACAAAGTAGCATATACGAACTATATTGGATATCAGTGGGTGATAAATGACAGCTCCGTTTCCAATACTGTTCATAGAAGTGTGAGTAGAGAGGCTAATGTGATTGACCTGTTTAATGCTCTCTCTGAGATGGATACGGCAGATAAATGGATGAAGGATATTGAATTTGAGTATTTTATGCTGAAAACCGGTATTTTTCATATATTGTATGCAGCTAAAGGTACAGATGTTAGTGATCTATTTTCTTATGAAGATAGGATATTCGGATGGCTCAAAGCGCATATACCTGAAATCAATAAAAATCCGCTCATAAGCCTATCTAAGCCTGAGGGTGAAAGAAGTGGTGTGCGATACGCGGTATATGTATTTGTCCTCTTAAGAAGGATTCATATGGATAAAATATTCTTAAGAGTTTTCCATGCGCTGCCTTAGGATTGTATTTTTCTCGATATATTGCCTAATCAGCATAATAGTTTATAAAATGATTATAATCTCCCACACCTGCCCATGATATAATATATATGTTAACGTAATTTTGCATTTTTTATTAGGAAAGGAGCTTTTCTATGAAATATGTATGTGGCACATGTGGTTATGTTTATGATGAGGCAGCAGGCGATCCGGATAACGGCATAGCACCCGGAACAAAGTGGGATGATCTCCCGGCAGATTTCGTTTGTCCGCTTTGCGGAGTTGGCAAGGACGATTTCAAGCCCGAGTAATATGAGGTTGTGAGATAAAACAAATCTAAAGTATAATAGTCCAAGGTGGCATATTTGGATTATTATACTTTTTTTGTGTTATAATCTCTTCTTGATATGGATAAACAATTTTTTAATGCAAAAGATCATACATTCACGATCTGTGCTTACGGGCAAAGTGAATATATAGAGGAGTGCATCAGGTCGGTCAGGAATCAGACTGTGCAGACAAGGGTAATCATGTGCACTTCTACACCATCTGAATATTTAGAACACCTGGCACAAAAATACGATATACCGTATTTTGTTAATGAGGAAAAGAAGTTCAACAGCGACATAGCATCCGATTGGAATTTCGCTATAAGCTGCGCCGGTACAAGGCTTGTTACCATTGCGCATCAGGATGATCTGTATAAGCCTGATTTTGCAAAAGAGGTGATTGAACACTTTAATGGAACGACGAGGCCCCTCATAGCCTACACCGATTATGCCGAGCTTAGAAACGGACGGGAGGTTTCTGATATCAGGAATCTTAATATAAAGCGCATAATGCTGTTTCCTCTAAGACCACGTTTTATGTGGAGTTCTAAATTCATGAGGCGAAGGATGCTCTCATTTGGTTCTGCAATCTGCTGCCCGTCTGTGACATATGTTCCGGAGAATCTTCCTGAGCAGTTATTTATTCCGGGTTACAAAGGCGGAATTGACTGGCAGGCATGGGAGAGATTTTCAAGACTTAAAGGTGAGTTCGTTTTTGTAAACAGTATCCTGATGGTTCACAGGATTCATGATGATTCCGAGACCACTGCTCTAATTAACGGTAATACCAGAACCCAGGAGGATTTTGAGATGTTCTGTAAATTCTGGCCAACGTGGATTGCAAGAATTATTGAACATTTTTACAAAAAAGGAGAGGACTCCAATAATTTATAGATAATAATGGTAAATTGAAACTATGTGTTATAATGGTGGCAATTGATATAAATTTTGAAAGGATTTTTTATGGCTAAAAAAGCACTTATTACAGGCGTTACAGGACAGGACGGTTCATATCTGACAGAGCTTCTTCTCGAGAAGGGTTACGAAGTACATGGCATGATCCGCCGTTCATCAGTTGATTATAGAGAGAGGATCGCGCACCTTGAGGGACAGGATAATTTTCATCTTCACTTTGGTGATCTTGGCGATTCCATGAGTATTGTTGATGTTGTTAATACGGTAAAACCGGATGAGATTTATAACCTTGCGGCACAGAGTCATGTTCAGGTGTCTTTCAATTCACCTGAGTTTACAGCTGACGTTGACGCAATCGGTGTGCTGAGAGTTCTTGAGGCAGTTCGTCTTTGCGGACTTACTGATACCTGCCGCATTTATCAGGCATCTACTTCAGAGCTTTATGGCAAAGTTGAAGAGGTTCCTCAGAATGAGAACACACCCTTCCATCCCTACAGTCCCTATGCTGTTGCCAAGCAGTACGGTTTTTGGATTGTGAAGGAATACAGAGAAGCTTACAACATGTTCTGCTGTTCAGGCATTCTGTTTAACCATGAGTCTGAGAGACGAGGCGAGACCTTTGTTACAAGGAAAATCTCATTGGCTGCGGCCCGTATCGCACAGGGCAAACAAGACAAGCTTTATCTTGGAAACTTAAGCTCACTTCGTGACTGGGGATATGCCAAGGATTATGTAGAATGTATGTGGCTGATTTTGCAGAATGACAAGCCAGAGGACTTTGTTATTGCAACAGGTGTGCAGCATTCCGTTCGTGAATTTGCAACCCTCGCTTTCCACCATGCAGGAATAGAACTTGAGTGGCAGGGTAAGGAGATGGACGAGAAGGGTATTGACAAGGCAACCGGCAAAGTTGTTGTTGAAGTAAGCCCCGATTTTTACAGACCTACAGATGTTGTTAATCTTTGGGGCGATCCTTCCAAGGCTAAGAGAGAGCTTGGATGGAATCCTACCAAGACAAGCTTCGAGGAGCTTGTAGAGATTATGGTTAAGCATGATATGGAGAAGGTTGCAGTAGAGCGTGCAAGCGAGAGAATTAAGACTAACCTCGCAGAGTACCTTGAGAAGGGCGTTGTGAAGTAACATGGTTCTGATTGATATATCAGAAACCTGGACAGAGACGTAGTTTTTTGAGAAATAATTTATGAATAATAATCTATGAAAAAGATATGCTTTGTGATTCAAAGGTATGGCAGGGAGGTTAACGGCGGCGCTGAGACGCTGTGCCGCGAGCTTGCCGAGCGCATGTGCAGTCTCTATGAGGTGGAGGTTCTTACGACTAAAGCCGTAGACTACATGACCTGGAAGAACGAATATAAAGAAAATGATGAGATGATTAGCGGCGTGCATGTACGCCGCTTTTCTGTAAATAAGGAAAGGCACAGGACGAGGTTTAATATCATAAACAGAGTGTTTATGGAGGGGCTTCTTCCCCGTGCTCTTGAGGGAAAATGGCTTATTGAGCAGGGCCCCTATGTGCCTTCTCTCACACAATATATTAGGGAGCATAAGGATGACTATGCTGTCTTTATTTTTGTAACTTATCTCTATTATCCTACTGTTGTAGGTATAGAAGAGGCGCCGGATAAAGCTATTGTCTTGCCACTTGCTCATGATGAGCCTTTTCTTAAGATGAAGATATTTGAACCGCTTTTTACAAAGCCCCGTGCATTTTTATTTGAAACCGAGGAAGAGAGGGACCTTGTAAGGACAAGATTTCAATGTGAGAATATTCCATATCTTCTTGGTGGATCTGGAGTTGATGCGCCTGAAGCAGTAAACGGCGATGCTTTTAAGAAAAAATATGGTTTAGATAATTATGTTATTTATGCCGGTCGTATAGATGACGGCAAAAACTGTCCCGAACTTTTTGATTTTTTCCTTAGATTTAAAAAGTCTCATGGGGGTAATCTTAAGCTTGTGCTCCTTGGAAAAACAGTTATTGATATTCCAAAGTCTGAGGACATAGTAGCTCTTGGATTTGTAAGCGAGCAGGATAAGTTTGAAGGTATCGCAGGTTCTGCGGCTCTTATTATGCCATCAAAATTTGAGTCGCTATCCATTGTGGTGCTTGAGGCCTTCAGTGTAGGCAGACCTGTGATCGTTAATGGTGAGTGTGCGGTTTTAAAGGGACACTGCGATAAGTGTGGTGGCGGATTCTACTACACTGATTATGACAGCTTCGATGAAAAACTCTCTAATCTCCTTGCTGATAAAAAGCTTCAAAGTGAAATGGGCGAAAGGGGCAAAAAATATGTATCCGAGCGGTTTAGCTGGGACAGGATATGCGCTAATCTGGCTAAACTCATAGAGCTGGCTTCGGAGCCGGGCTAAATTTATAGATAGTAACCGCGGACGTTTTTTTATAGCATAGCTTTCCTATGCTATAAAAAACACTCCGTGAGGATGCGCACTCGCGCGAAAGGAATATGTTGCAAGCTGCAACCGCGCTCGGCGCGAGAATGTCGCGAGCGACATTCTTTTTATGAAGAGCGCCGATTATAGATTGTAAAACAAGTAGGAGACTCAGTGTTAAAAGGTGCAAATATACAAAGAAGCAGAATAAGCCATGGAGAAAGCCATGTAATAAGCCAAGTAGCAAGTCATGGAGTAAACCATCCAATAAGCCATGTAGCGAAGTCCGTGATAAAGCGCTTTTTTTCATATACTATGCGTGAGCGCATTCGCGGAAGGTTCTTTGATCTGGCATATCCTTTTAAAATGAGACAGGCGATAGATTTAAATAAATACCCTGCAGGCATCAACCTCATCGGACACATTCGAGGTGACTTTGGACTTGGCGAGAGCTGCAGGCTGGTTGCTGATACCATTAATGAGGCCGGAATTCCTTTCATAGTAAAGAATATTTTCCAAAACAAAAGTGCCGACGAGACCAACACAAAATATGCTGAGTTTGAATCAGAGGAGCTGCGATATAACATCAATCTGGTCCACATAAATCCAAATGAAATGGTCAGCTTTTTACTTAAGTCTAAAAGAGAAGATTTTGACAACAGATATATGATAGCTTTTTGGCTCTGGGAACTTCCAGAGTTCCCGCCTGAGTGGGTATATCAGATAAAAATGTTTGATGAAGTCTGGACTCCTTCGGATTTTGTAAGTGATGCCATACGAAAGGTCACTGACAAGCCTGTTTTTACCGTGCCCTATGCGATGAAGGAACCTGTTACCGATGATAAATATGACAGGGAATATTTCGGGCTTCCTTCGGACAAATTTCTATATCTGATGTCCTATGACGGACTAAGTAATTCTGAACGCAAAAACCCGGATGGTGCCATAGCGGCATATAAAGCGGCATTTCAGCTAAAGCATACAGACGACAATGCTGAAAGCTGTTGCTTACGAGAATTATCCGAGATAAAAACTTATAAAGATAACTCGGAGGTAGGCCTAAAATATATGGGAATTCATACTTCCGATGAAGACCTCGTAATTAGGGCAACAAATACTTCGGATGAAGATCTCGTAATTAGGGTAACCAATACTTCAGATGAAGATCTCGTAAATAGGGTAGCCCATACTTCAGATGTAGGCCTCATAATTAAGGCAACCCATGCTTCGGATGCTGAGATAACCCATATAAAAAAGCTCCTTGAAGGTTATGACAACATATACATCTTAACTGACAGCTATAGTAAGACGGAGTTTAACAGTTTGATAAAGTGCGCAGATGCTCACATCTCACTTCACAGATCGGAGGGCTTTGGGCTTGTCATGGCTGAGGCTATGTTCCTGGGAACGCCAAGCGTTGCAACCAAATGGTCAGCCAATGCTGAGTTCATGTCTGATGGTGCATGCTGCATGGTTCCTGCAAAGATAATAGAGATTAAGAAGGAAACGCCGCCCTACCACAAGGGTTGTCACTGGGCAGACCCGGATGTTGACGCTGCTGCAGACTATATCAGAAGGCTTTATTTAGAAAAAAAGTTTTATGATCATAAGAAGGAACAAGCCGGGATATATATCAGAGAGCGATTTTCATCAGGAAGAGGAGCTGCAATTATTAAGAGCAGAGTGGACGAGATCATGAAGAAGGAAATTTTGTAATATGCGAGAAAATCTTGATTTTATCAGGCTTTCACACATAAGGATTGTGTGAAACTTGTGCTTTTTCTCAAAATATATATAATGGTGATGATACTATCGCTTAAATTTTCTAAGTGATTTTACATATGTATAGCGATAGATGAATTTGAAACTATTAAATTTTTTATAGAAAAGAAAAGGATATTATATGTGCGGAATAGTTGGATATGTAGGTAAAAAGCAGGCGGCTCCCATCCTCCTGGATGGTCTTTCAAAGCTTGAATATCGTGGATATGACTCAGCAGGTCTCGCTGTCAGAGGCGGCGATGGCAAGGTCAAAGTCGTTAAGGCTAAGGGCAGACTTAAAGTTTTGTCTGAGAAGACCAATGATGGTGCTTCACTTCAGGGTACAATTGGTATCGGTCACACCAGATGGGCTACTCACGGTGAGCCTTCTGAGACCAATGCTCATCCGCATGTTTCATCTAATGTATTTGAACATGGCGCGGCTGTAGAAGAAGCTAATGTTGTCGGTGTACACAACGGCATCATCGAGAACTACCAGGAGCTTAGAGAGAAGCTTCTTCGTCATGACTACGAATTCTATTCACAGACTGACACTGAGGTGGCAGTTAAGCTTGTTGATTATTACTATAAAAAGTACAACATCGGACCCATCGATGCTATAGCAAAGACTATGGTACGTGTTCGCGGATCTTACGCTCTTGCGCTTATGTTTAAGGATTATCCGGATGAAGTGTGGGTAGCGCGCAAGGATTCACCTATGGTTATAGGTGTTGAGGATGGTGCAACCTATGTTGCATCAGACGTTCCTGCAATTCTTAAATACACCAGAAATGTTTATTACATCGGTAATCAGGAGATGGCCCGCCTTGGTAAGGGCGAAGCTCACTTCTACAACCTTGACGGTGATGAGATTCAGAAGGAAAAGGTTGAGATTAAGTGGGATGCAGAGGCTGCTGAGAAGGGCGGCTTTGAGCACTTCATGATGAAGGAAATCCACGAGCAGCCCAAGGCTGTAGAGGATACTCTCAGCTCAGTAATAAAGGGCAAAAAGATTGACCTTACAGAATGCGGAATTACTGATGAAAAGATTAAGTCACTCAGACAGATTTATATAGTTGCCTGCGGTTCTGCCTGGCATGTTGGAATGGCTTCACAGTATGTATTTGAGGACCTTTCAAGGATACCTGTCAGAGTTGAGCTAGCATCTGAATTCAGATACAGGAAGCCGCTTCTTGATAAGAATGATCTTGTTGTAGTTATTTCTCAGTCCGGTGAGACAGCTGATACTCTGGCTGCTCTTCGCGAGGCTAAGAGTCAGGGCGTTGCTACACTTGGAATTGTTAACGTAGTAGGCTCTTCAATTGCAAGAGAGGCTGACCACGTTCTTTACACCCTTGCAGGTCCTGAGATTTCAGTTGCCACAACTAAGGCTTACAGTGCTCAGCTTGTTGCAACCTATGCTCTTGCTGTTCACTTTGGATATGTCAGAGAACTTATCGATAAAAAGAAATATGAGTATTACATCTCAGAGATGAAGACAATTCCTGAGAAGATTACAAAGGTTCTCGATGATAAGGAGAGACTCCAATGGTTTGCAGCCAAGTATTCCAATGCCAAGGATGTTTTCTTTGTTGGCCGCGGAATTGACTATGCAGCATGCCTTGAGGGAAGTCTTAAGATGAAGGAGATATCCTATATTCACTCCGAAGCATACGCTGCAGGAGAGCTTAAGCACGGAACAATCAGTCTTATTGAAGATGGAATCCTTGTAATAGGCGTACTTACTCAGAACGATCTCTACGAGAAGACCATTAGCAACATGGTTGAGTGTAAGGCAAGAGGTGCTTACCTCATGGGACTTACAACCTATGGTCACTATGAGATTGAGGATACAGTTAATTTTGCAGCATACGTTCCCAAGATTGATGAGCACTTTGCGGCATCACTTGCTGTTATCCCGCTGCAGCTCCTTGGCTACTACATAAGCGTTGCAAAGGGTCTTGATGTGGATAAGCCCCGTAACCTTGCAAAGAGTGTAACTGTAGAATAAATAAAAGTATTTGTAGCATTACTGGTGCATTTGCCTTTGATTAGCCATACTTGATAAGACGGTAAGTTGGATGAAAAGGGGCAGATGCACTTTTGCTTCAATGGACAAATGAATTTTGGGGAAAAGATAAGTTACATGAATATAATTTTATTATCAGGTGGATCAGGCCAGCGCCTTTGGCCCTTGTCCAACGACGTCAGATCAAAACAGTTTATAAAGATTTTTAAGGACAGTGACGGCGAGTATGAGTCCATGGTTCAGCGTGTCTATCGCCAGATCAGGGCAATAGATGCTGATGCTAATGTGACAATTGCAACCAGTAAATCTCAGGTTTCAGCAATTAACAATCAGCTTGGAATGGGTGTTGGAATTTCCATAGAGCCTTGCAGGCGAGACACTTTTCCGGCAATTGCACTTGCAAGCTCATATCTTCATGATGTCCAAAATGTTGGACTTGATGAACCGGTAGTGGTTTGTCCTGTGGATCCTTATGTTGAGAAGGAGTACTTTGTAGCCCTTGAGAAACTTTCAAAGCTGGCAGCAGAAGGTGACGCCAATCTTACACTTATGGGCATAGACCCCACATATCCTTCGGAGAAATACGGTTATATCATCCCTGAAAACAAGGATGAGGTTTCGAAGGTTATATCCTTCAAGGAGAAGCCTGACGTAGAAACAGCCAAAGACTATATTTCCAAAGGCGCACTCTGGAATGGTGGTATTTTTGCATATAAACTCTCATATCTTCTTGATAAGGCACACGAGCTTATAGATTTTACAGACTATCAGGATCTGTTCGATAAATACGACACCTTGGAGAAAATTTCCTTTGACTATGCAGTCGTAGAGAAGGAATCCAGAATCAATGTTATGAGATTTGGGGGCCTTTGGAAGGACCTTGGGACTTGGAATACCCTCACAGAGGCAATGGAAGAGAATGTCATAGGAGAAGCTCTCCTTAATGAAAAGTGCGACAATGTCCATGTCATCAATGATATGAACATTCCTGTTATTGTCATGGGGTTAAAGAATGCCATAGTTGCTTGTTCACCTGATGGCATCCTGGTATCCGACAAGGAGCAGAGCTCATACATAAAGCCCTTCGTTGAGAAGATCGAGCAGCCCATCATGTTCGCTGAGAAATCCTGGGGAAGCTACCGCGTTCTTGATGTAGAGAAGGATTCCATGACCATTAAGGTAACGCTTAACCCCGGTCATAGGATGAACTACCACAGCCACGAGAGACGTGATGAAGTATGGAGCGTTGTTCGAGGAACAGGTCTGACCGTAATAGATGGCTTCGAGAAAAAGGTTCATCCGGGGGATGTTATCCATATGAAGGCCGGAACAAAGCACACCATAATTAATGACAATGGCGAAGAACTGCAGCTTATTGAGGTTCAGATGGGAACGGATATAACTGTGGAAGATAAGATTAAGTACGAGCTATAATCCTGTGGAACGCAGGATTCCTGAACGCATTTTCCAATTTGCGTTCAAGAAGTCATACAAAAAGCTCTGCCTCATCAGGCAGAGCTTTTTTAGCGGAGTCGGAGGGATTCGAACCCTCGTGCCCAAAAGGACAAACGCATTTCGAGTGCGCCTCATTACGACCACTTTGATACGACTCCATATTATAATTTGCGAAGATTATCAGTATTCTGAATATCGCATAACGCGCTCACCAGCACGCTTTTTTATTATACGAGCAGTATTTTACTAAGTCAATAAACTATTGTTGATGAGGACCTAATTGAGTATAATTAGATGATTGGATTATGAAAAAAATCGTGGGGATTTTTAATGGCGTACGTAGCTTTATATAGAAAGTTCAGACCGCCTGTCTTTGATGATGTCAAGGGACAGGATCATATTGTGACAACGCTGAAGAATCAGATAAAATCTGATAGGATAGGACATGCGTATCTGTTTTGCGGAACCAGAGGTACAGGTAAAACTTCGGTAGCCAAGATTCTGGCCAGAGCAGTCAACTGCGAGAACCCGCAGGATGGGAGTCCTTGTGGAGAATGCCCGACCTGTAAGGCAATAGAGTCCGGTGCGGCTATGGGGAATGTGATAGAGATTGATGCTGCATCCAATAACGGCGTAGATAACATTCGTGAGATTATTGATGAGATATCTTATTCACCAACCGTAGGAAAGTACAAGGTTTATATTATAGACGAGGTTCACATGCTCTCGACAGGGGCTTTTAATGCTCTTCTTAAGAGTCTTGAGGAACCTCCGTCATATGTTATTTTCATTCTTGCAACAACTGAAGTACAGAAGATACCGATCACGATTTTGTCCAGGTGTCAGCGTTACGATTTTCATAGAATTACCATTGATACTATTGCAGACAGACTGCGTGAGGTTGTTGATAAGGAAGGCGTAAAGGTAGAGGATAAGGCTCTTCGCTATGTGGCGAAGGCAGCAGACGGCTCCATGCGTGATTCCTTAAGCCTCCTTGACCAGTGCATTGCGTTCAATTATGGCGAGGAGCTGACCTATGACAAGGTCCTGGGAGTTCTCGGGGCTGTGGATACACAGGTTTTTGGCAAACTTTTTTCATACCTGATAGTGCAGGATGTAACAGGTGCGCTTAACCTCCTGTCAGATATAGTGATTCAGGGGCGCGAGCTGTCGCAGTTTGTTAATGACTTTATATGGTATCTCAGAAATCTTATGCTGGTCAGCACTTCTGACAACATGGAGGATGCAGTTGACATGTCTACTGACAATCTGAATTCGTTAAAAGAGCTGGCGAAGAGTTCGGACATCGATACTATTATGAGATATATCAGGGTGTTCTCTGAGTTATCGCAGAACTTGCGCTTTGCAGCTCAGAAACGTATTCTGATAGAGGTGGCTCTTATCAGATTGTGTAAACCTCAGATGGATGAGACTACGGATGCTCTCCTTGACAGGATCAGGATTCTTGAGCAAAAAAGCGAGGAGATGGATGGCGTTCTCGGAGGGATAAAAAGCGGACAGATAGCGGTTAACGCTTCGGGACAGGCAGCCTATGGCAGCGCTGATGGCAATGCAGGTGCGGCCGGAGCAGGAGCCACTCCTCAGAAGGCTAAGGTTCTGGAATCTGCAGTTGCCGATGACGTCAAGAGGGTTGTCAATGAATGGGGCAGGCTTCTTGTCAGAATGCCTAATCCTATGAGAACTTACCTCGAGAAGGCAGGCATAAGTCAGAGTAACGACAACAGACTCATAATCGTGCTTGATAACAAGGAGCGTGTTAACAAATACAACGAGGATCCTGGCAAGAGCGAGCTCTCAGCAATTATTGACGAATCCATAGGAAAACATGTGGAGTTTGAGATGCGCTATGCTGACCACAACAAGCCAATGGAGGAACAATTTGTTCTTCTGAATAATATCAATTTTGATATTGTGACTGAGGATGAGGAAGAAATGCCGGATTTCCCGGAGGACAATGTGGCAGAAGAGACGCCTGACGCTCCGGTAAGAGGCGTAGCAGAAGATAAGACTGAAGCTTCGGAAAGCAGAGTGACAGAAGAGGCACCAGACTCTTCGGCAGGCAGTGTTGCAGAAGATATGCCTGACTCTTCGGCAAGCGGTGTGGTAGAAGATACAGCTAACGTTCAGGCAAGCAGTGTGTTAGAAGATACAGCTAACGTTCAGGCAAGCAGTGTGTTAGAAGATACAACTAACGCTCAGGCAAGCAATATGTCAGAAAGTGGCAATTCGGGTTTTCGCCAGAATGATTCTGGAGAGGTTGAAGAATTTGCCGCATTCGATGAACAAGTGGCCCATATGGAAGACCAACATAACATTGAAAATTCAGGTGGTGATATCATCACCGGCATAGATGAGGATGAGTACTACGCTCAGATGGCTCAAGATAATGTGGCCTATGACGAGCAGCAATTTCTCGATGAAGAAAATGCCTTCGAGGAGAAGGACACCGAGGATGAGTGATTTTTGAAACAAGCCTAAATAATTGAAAACAGGAGGAATATAAAAATGGCAAAAAGAGGTGGATTCCCGGGCGGTATGCCGGGCAACATGAACAATCTTATGAAACAGGCTCAGCGCATGCAGCGCCAGATGGAGGAGAGCCAGAAGGAACTTGAGACAAAGGAATTTAAGGCAAGCGCAGGTGGCGGAGCTGTAGAAGCTACCGTTACTGGAAGCAAGAAGCTTACAAATATCACAATTGCAAAAGATGCAGTTGATCCTGATGATGTTGAGATGCTTCAGGATATGATCCTGGCAGCAGTTAATGAAGCTATGGATCAGGCTGAGAAAGCACAGGGCGATATTATGGGCAAGATGACCGGCGGTCTTGGCGGCCTTGGGGGACTTCCTTTCTAAGGAATAGCAGTCTTGGAGGACTTTCGTTTTAATGGATTTATACAGCGGACATATTAACAGACTGATCGATGAGCTGTCGTCCCTTCCCGGGATTGGCGGCAAATCGGCTCAGCGACTGGCTTTTTATATAATAGGCTTGCCTAAGGACAGAGTCGAAAGGCTTGCCAGGTCACTTACGGATGCCAGAGAGAATGTGCACTATTGCAGCAAATGCTGCACCCTGACAGATGATGAGATCTGTCCTATTTGTGCCAATGAAAAGCGTGATCACAGAACCATAATGGTTGTGGAGAACACCAGAGATCTGGCAGCTTATGAAAAAACAGGAAAATACGAAGGGGTCTACCATGTTCTTCACGGTGCTATTTCCCCTATGCTTGGGATAGGACCGGGAGACATTAAGCTTAAGGAACTTGTTCAGAGGCTACAGACAGAGACTGTTGATGAGGTTATAATTGCAACAAACTCAAGCCTTGAAGGCGAAACGACAGGAATGTACATAAGCAAGCTGATCAAACCAACGGGAATCAAAGTCACGAGGATTGCCAGCGGGGTTCCGGTGGGTGGAGACCTTGAATACATAGATGAAGTTACACTGCTTAGAGCCCTTGAGGGCAGAACAGAATTATAAGCAGGCTATAAACTAACTATTTCGTTGATGAGCGAAAGGATGGAGGACAAAATGAGTGTGAAAAGAGAGTTTCTGGGAGAAACAAAAGATGGAGCACCTATTTACGGATATCATATGACAAACGATCAGGGGATGGAGGTTTGTCTTATGAACTACGGCGCAGCTATCCGCAACATTTTTGTTAAGGATAAGGATGGAGAAAAGAGAGACGTGGTTCTTGGTTTTGACGAGCCCGAGAAATACTTTGATAATTCATGCTTCATAGGCGTTGTGGTAGGACCTGTTGCCAACAGAATTGGCGGGGCTGCTTATTCTATAGACGGAAAAGATTTCAAAATGGCTGTAAATGACGGACCTAATAACCTTCACAGTGATTTCGAGAATGGTTTTCATAAGAGAGTCTGGGAAGCTTCTGAGACTGACAACAGTGTTACGTTTACAATTAAAGCAGATGACGGAGACCTCGGTTTTTCCGGAAACAGAGAGTTCTCTGTTACATATACTCTTTCTGATGACAATGCGCTTTCACTTCATTACCATGCTACAAGTGATGCCAAGACTCTCATTAACATAACAAACCACTGCTATTTTAACCTTCGTGGTCATGATGCCGGAACTATTACAGATCATATTGCACAGTTTAACTCAAGCAAAACAACTGTAGTGGGCGACGGACTTATTCCTACAGGCGAGATTGCAGACGTAGAAGGAACTCCTTTTGATTTCAGAAAAGAGAAAGTTATTGGACTCGAAATAGATGCTGACAATGACCAGCTTAAGCTTGGCGGCGGCTACGACCATAACTTTATTATTGATAATGCTGACGGTACAAGAAGAACCTTTGCTACAGTGACATGCCCTGAATCCGGAATCACAATGCAGTGCTCAACAACACTCCCTGCATTCCAGTTCTATGCAGGTAATTGCCTTGAAGCTGACGGCGGCAAAAATGGCGCTGTTTATAAGAAGAGGGAAGGTTTTTGCCTTGAAACACAGATTTATCCTGACGCGATTCATCATGGCAA